>JBGCDC010000144.1:0-6693 GCA_045105055.1 Phycisphaeraceae bacterium
TTATGCCCCCACCCGCCGTGCGAATCCATCGGCCCTTTGGGGTACGAACCCGGATGGCTCTCCTTCGCGCTCGGATTGATCTGCGACATGTCTAGGTACTGCCCCGCTTCAATCACCGCCTGCAGCTTCAGTAATTCAGGCCCTGCCCACCGATCCTTTGTGATCAGGTAATACTCGCTCATCACGATCGCGGCACCCATGTAATTCCAATTCGGCAGACCCGCTTTAGGCGGCTGCCCCGAGTCAGGCACCCCTCGCACCATCGCTTGCAGGCACCGCTTCACATTTGGCAGATACTTGCGCTCGCCACTCGCTAACAACGCCAACGATGAAAATACGTTGTGGACTGGATTACCAAACGACCCGTTATCTTGCTGCTGTTCGACGAGATAGTTGCAAAGGAACTTGTAGATGCGTTCGGACTTTTCGCAGTCTTTCGGGAATGTCTTAGAGTAGCTGCCGAGCTTGGTGCCTAGGCTCAGTTCGATCGCCTGCACCTCGCCGTCGCGTTTGACCAGCAGCGGCAACTTACCTTTGCCTTCCTTGCTTAATGAAGCCTCGATCGCCGCGGCCAACTCCGAGATCGGCCCATCCGCGCCGAAGACCTCCATGCCGTAGCCGTTCTTATGCGCGTTCTTAAAGCCCTTCCCGTTGACGCCGACGATGCGATCGTCGATCCGGATCTTCCCCGCCGATGGCGTCCGAGGCAGCACGTAGCGTACCACCAGCGATTTGGGGTCATCCGCGACCAGCTCAGCTCGCAGGCCCGTGATCCCTAAGTTGTAAAACCAGCCCGGCACCTGCGCATCCGGGCCGTCCCCCGCCGTCTGGCCCCACGGCTGCCCATCGCTATAAGCGACTTGCCCCACCGTCGGCAAGACACAACAAACAAACAATCCAACCCCCGCAACAATCATTAAGAAATGCTTCATCTAAAAATCATAACACGACGCATAAGCTCCGTTGCCGAGTATGGTTGACTAAAACGAATTCGAATCCATATCGAGTGATTGGCTCATAGGCATGCAGGGATCGCGATGACAGACCGCCCACCGGCTCGCAGGGCCATGAATACGACGCACCGGTTGAGCAGTAGATGATTTGGCAAGAAAGACAAGTTACATCCTCCAGCGTCCTTAGCGAGCAGCGTTTAGAACTACTAAAAGCCTATTGAAAAGTTAAATCGCATAGGCAAATTGCGTCACCGCTGAAGCAAGTAGCTTTTACGTCAGTCGAATTCGTACTGGAATTTGCATATCCATGACGATGTAATTTATGGTTGTTAGTAGCGTTTATGCTATTGAAGGAAACCCTCTGAGGACGCATCGCTTGCCAGTGACTAGCGGTGTGTCAACCCGATAAAACGAAAGGCCTGCTTTGATGATTAAGACAAGAACGATATGGACCGCGCGTGTAGCTGTGTTGGCGGTGCTGTTTGTAGCCGTTGCGCTCCCGGTGCATGCAAAGAAAAAACAAGCCCCAGCCCAGCTGACCGCGCAAGGCGAATCGCTCAAGGCTGACTACACCAAGCAGATGGACACATTGCGTAAAGGCTTGCTCGATGCGATGCCCAACGTAAGCGACGCGGCCAAGGCCGAGTACAAGGCGTCACTGGCTGCTGAATCAAAAGCCAAGGCCGACCTACAAACAGCCAAGGATCAACTGGGCAAGATTGGCCAAGGCAAGGGTCTCATCGGACACGCAAAAAACCACTGGATCCCAAAAGCCGACCGCGGCATCAAAGCAGCTAAGGACGCACTCTCCAAAGCCAAGACGCAAGCCGAGCGCGATAAGGCTCAGGCCGACTTGAAGAACTGGCAAGACAATCGTAAGGCAGGTGAAGACGCACTAAAAGAACGCACCGCCAACTACGAAAAAGCCAGAGCTAACGAGCCCAAGTACAAACAACAAGTCGCAAAAGCAGAAGCCGATCTCACCAAGGCACAGAACCGTGTCGCGCGATCGATGAAGAGCCTGCGATTAGATCGTGTGCTTGAAAATGATCGCATGGATGAGAAGCTCGCGAAGTTTGTTGTGTTGAATCAAGCAACGCCGCACGGCCTCGCCGCCTACGCACAGCAGAGCACAGAGACACGCAAGCTGGTTGAAGCACTTTTAGACAGCGATTCATTAATGCTCCGCATGGTCCGCGCTGGCGGTGCGAAGGACGGCAACTACGGCAAAGCAACAGAGATCCTCAACGACATCCAGATTGCAAGCAATAAGTCGACAAGCGGCGTGTTCAAAGAACTGGCTCTGGCGACGGCGCTCGAACACGCAACACCGATCAAGCAGCGTAACGCCGAGGCAGCAACCGATGCCCCCGAGTTTGTCGATCCCGTCGCTCGGTATAAGCACTTCGAGCAGGCATACCTTGCCAAAGAACTCGATCCGTACTTCGATCGTCACGGTGCATGGGAACTACGGTTTGTAGTCAATGGCGAAGAGCCAAATGAGATCCTGACATGGGGCCGTGAGATGTTGCGGAACTATCGCCCGGACTTGATCACAACAAAGGACGACCGCTGGCGATACGTTTCGATCGTTCGCACGTGCGTCCGTTACGGCAGCCAAGAAAACAAGAACGATAAGCCTGAGTTGCAGTTCTTCCAGAACATCTTGATGAACGGTGGAATCTGTGGCCGACGCGCTTTCTTCGGCCGATTCATCTTGCGAAGCTTCGGCGTACCAACCGTTGCGAAACCGCAAAAAGGTCACGCGGCACTAGGACGATGGACCCCTGACGGCTGGGCCGCTGTGCTGGGCGCTGGCTGGGGAACGGGCTGGGCACCGGGGCGCGAGATGGCGGCGCCAGACTTCCTTGCCATGACGCAGGCCCGTGAGTTGGACGGCTACATGCAAGTGCTCCGCGCACACTGGATCGGCGACATCAACGGCGAGACACGCAAGCCCGGCTTTGACACCGGCAAAAATCAGACCGAGTTCTGGAATAGTGTCGCACTGAATACGCAGAAACAACTCATCGAGAAGGCAGGCAAGAAAGCCCTTGCCGCCGTCGGCGAAGAGCTTGGCGAAGCGAACGAATCAAAAGTCAAGTACCCATTCGTCTCCGGCAAGATCTCCGACAAAGATCGCAAGATCAACGTCGATCGTGCGGGCGTGATCACCATCCCTGCCGCCGCGGCAACAAGTCCGAACAAGAGCACCGGCAAGGTCCTCTTCATCGATAGCTCGCTCGGCGGAAAGCAGATGCACTACTCCCGCAACGGTGGCGACAAAGACGTTGTCTACAACTTTGATGCACCTGAAGCAGGCACCTATGCCCTGACGATGCGCGTCGCTGTCCCCGCATGGAAGCAAAACATCAAGCTCACGACCAACGGCAAGGAAAGCACCTTCGAACTACCCCACACCGTCGGCATGTGGACCACGACTCAAGCGATCAAGGTCGACTTGGTCAAAGGTAAAAACACCTTGACCCTCTCACGCAAAGGCGTGACACAAGAGGTCGCAGTCAAGGGTATTACCATCCGCGACTTCACGCTCTCGCCGGTAAAAGGCCAGCAGTAAGCTGCAAGCACGCTACCACCTATAACCCCTGTCAAATTTGACAGGGGTTTTTTATTGAGACAGTTTCATCTACAGAAAATATCCCAGCCCGTGTTAAAGCGAAACGCAGGCACGAATGGAGCCGTCCTGTCGTTGTATCCTGACATATGCAGCGATTTAGTTTAGCTTGGGTAATTGTTGCAACTTAACTATCACGAGGACGGCTTACCATGATCCGATATTTTTCACTATTGCTTGTTTTATTCGCTGGGCCGTTTGCTCTTGCGGAAGATGCGCCTCTCCGTCCCAACATCGTGATCATCTTCACCGACGATCAAGGCTACGCGGACCTCGGCTGCTTCGGCTCTACCACGCACAAGACCCCGCGCATGGATGAGCTTGCTGCGCAAGGCACCAAGTACACCAGCTTCTACGCGCAGGCAGTCTGCGGACCGTCGCGATCGGCACTTTTGACCGGGCGTTACCCCGTGCGATCCGGCGGGTGGGGCATGCCTGCCGACGAGATCACCTGGGCGGAGCTATTGAAAACGGTTGGCTACCAGACCGCGTGCATTGGTAAATGGGACGTGTCTGACCGCCGCGCGATCCTGCCGCGTATGCCATTGGCTCAGGGCTTTGATTACTACTTCGGCGCACTGGGCGCGAACGATAACGGCAAAATCTATTACCACGAGAACAACGATAAGGCCGGCATGTCAGATGACATGGGCTCGATCACCCGGACTTACACCGACAAGGCGATCGACTACCTCGAGAACAAACGCGACAAGGACAAGCCCTTCGCGTTGTACTTATCGCACACGATGATGCACACCGACATCGATGCGTCGCCGAAGTTTAAGGGTAAGTCGGCTGGCGGACTATACGGCGACGTCGTCGAAGAATTCGACTACGAGACCGGCCGACTGCTGGACACACTCGACGAACTAAAACTAGCCGACAACACGCTGGTGATCTATACAACGGACAACGGCCCATGGAACCAGAAGGCCTACCGCGATCGTGAAAAAGGCCACCCAGAGGGCGCAAAATTCTGGGGCGACGCAGGACCACTCCGTGCGGGCAAAGGCAGCAACTACGAAGCAGGCGTGCGCGTCCCTGCGATCATCCGCTGGCCGGGCAAGGTGGAGGCGGGCGCAGAGAGCGGCGCGATCTTTGCCACGCTAGATTTTTTGCCGACGTTTGCGACGCTCGCCGGTTTTGAAGTACCCAAAGATCGGCCGATCGATGGCGTGGACCAAACGGACCTGCTGCTAGGCAAGGACATCGACGGCAACCGCGAGACGTTTTACTACATGGCCCACGGCAACCGGAAGAAAAACATTTACGCCATCAACGGCGTCCGCGTCGGCAAGTGGAAGTACCTCAAGGCCAAGCATGCCGTCCACGGCTTCGCGATCGACCACGAGCGCGAGAAGGTCGAAGAACTTTACGACCTCGAAGCCGACCTCGGCGAGACGACCAACCTCGCGGCCAAGCACCCCGAGATCGTGAAGCAACTCCGCGAGCAGATGGAAGCTTGGTGGGGCGAAGCGGAATAGCTATTTAAGGTGATGGATTTGGAAATACGGCGCGTTATAATTCAAGGTATCTGCAATCGTTTGCAGAGTTAGATTATTATGAAATTGAAGGAGGATCACATGAACACCCTAGCAAAGCACCTCACTGTTCTTGGTATCGCATCGTTTTTTATGGGGACGCCTGCGGTTGCCGCACCTTTCCTAAGCATTGACTTCGGGGCCAGTACCGCTCAATCAGGCTTCATCGGTCAATCCTCAGCCAGCGATGATTACATCACCTCCGAAGGCACTGTCACGGTCACAACCGATAGCGGTAGATTTACTCGCAACGCTTCTACGGGCGCGGGTGCCGACCTTCGTGCTGACTTCACGTTCAGAAATAATGCACCAGAGGGCGTCCTACTGACCCTTAGTGGAGCCGGTATCCAAGCGAGCACTGAATACGAAATTCGCCTGTGGTCCTTTGATGGAAAAAATGGCGGGAAGGGGCATGACCAGTCCTTCGCAGGTGAATCCGGCACAACGGGGTCGGCTGGACCGGTTCGCCATCCTGACAATACGGTTGACCTCAACGATATCAATGCATTCTCTACGCTGGCTACGTTCACCTCCGACGGCTCTGGCAATCTGAACATCCGCGTGGTGGACTCGATCGTCTCTGGCTCTAATAGTCCTGAGCCTCGGCTCAACGGCTTTACGATCTCCGTCGTCCCTGAGCCTTCGTCGCTCGCACTCTTGGGCCTTGGTGGCCTGCTAATCGGCATCCGCCGACGACGTGGCTGATTGATATAAACAAACGAACTCACTTGAAACCGTCCTGTTCTCAGGGCGGCTTTCATTTCAGCTTCAAGGCAAGAACCACGAGGTCGTCCAGCAACTCCGCGAGCAGATGTAAGCTTGCTGGAAAGCCGCGAATTAACCACTGTGGGGGATGGCATCTATCACTGCATGTGTTATAATTATTCATGCTGGCAATCGCCAACAAACACTTGAAAGACCGCTCCTATCCGAAGCGGATGCGTCCAAGCACTGAATCGCTCATTGAATTCGAAAACTTGAAGGAGACCAAGACATGTTAAAGACTTCCACACTCACCGCAGCCGTTGCTTCCTTGACTATTGCCCACACGGGCAACGCAGCGCTCGTCGCGTACTTTCCGGTTGATTCGGTAACCGACACCAGCACCTTCCTTAACGACACGATCGACGATGCCACGCATGGCGTCTCTGATGGCACAACCACGAATACGGGTGCTTCCATCATCGCCGATGTCACCCGTGGTGGCGACGTGCTTAGTACGGTGGAAGGTCACCGCTACACCGCTGGCTCCCAAGATATCAACCTGGCTGACGGCTTTACTTGGTCTCTTTGGGTCAAAGTTAACAGTTCCAACCTTACCGACACAGGGGCTGATGTCATCATCGGCACGCGAGGTAACCCCTCTGGCGGCACGTGGCACAAGCTTGATCTCGCAGGTATCAGCGCATGGAACGGTAGTGAGCTCACGTACACTAACCTTGCTGACGACACATGGCACCACCTTGCCTACACCGGTGATGCAACCGAGCGATCCATCTGGATTGCTGGCGTCAAAATTGACTCAGATACATCACTTGCGGACAGCACTTACAACCACACAATG
>JBGCDC010000145.1:0-1666 GCA_045105055.1 Phycisphaeraceae bacterium
TGATTGGGTCGTACTTGTGGTCGTGGCATTGGGCACAGGCGTAGGTCAAGCCGAGGAACGTCGTCGAGGTTGTCTCGACGCGGTCGAGCACGTAGTTGTAGCGCACCTCCTCCGAGATCGCGCCGCCCTCGGCGTTGATGAAGTGGTGGCGGTTAAACGACGTCGCGAGGAGTTGGTCCTGCGTCGGGTTGTCGAGCAGGTCGCCCGCCAGCATCTCGACGATGACGCCGTCGAACGACCGGTTGCTATTGATCTGTTTGATCAGCCAGTCACGCCAAGGCCAGGCCCATCGGTTGTTGTCGAACTGAAAACTATTCGAGTCCGCGTAGCGCGCCGCGTCGAGCCAAGGCAGCGCCATGCGCTCGCCATGATGCTCGCTGGCTAGTAGTTCATCGACAACCTTCTCGTAAGCCTTGGGCGACTTGTCTTTAACGAAAGCTTCAACTTGTTCGGGCGTTGGTGGCAGGCCGATGAGGTCCAAGTAGACTCGGCGGATTAGCGTGCGCTTCTCCGCCTCGGGCGAGGGCTTGAGCCCCTTTGTGTCGAGCTTGGCCAGTACAAAGCGATCGATGTTATTACGCACCCACGCCTCGTCCGACACCTCCGGGAGTTCCGGCATCACCGGCGGGATGAACGCCCAGTGCGGCTCGTACTCGGCACCTTCTTTGATCCATTGCCGCAGCAATTTGATCTCATCCGGCGACACGGTCTTGTGTGTCGAGGGCGGGGGCATGACGCGGTTGGGCTTATCGCTTTCGACGCGGTTGATGATGGTGCTGTTGTCGGGGTCGCCGGGCACGATGGGGACACCGGTGTCGTACTCGGTAAGTGCCGCGTCGCGGACGTCGAGTCGCAAGCCCGCTTCGCGCGTGTTGACGTCGAAGCCGTGGCAGGCAAAACACTTGTCCGAAAGGATCGGCCGAATATCGCGGTTGTATGAAACCGTCTTCGCGTCGGCCGGGTTCGCGACGGTCTTGACCGCGTTATTTGAGGGTGGTGCGTCGGTTTGTTCGTTTAAGACAACACCAACGATAAGCGCGGAGGCAGACGCCCCAACAAGCACGCCCAGCAGGGGCGCTACAAGCGATTTATCGAGTCTCTTAAACAGCCGTCGTTTCATGACATGTCACAGGTGGTTCAGTGGAACAAAGACTCGCCTATTTGATGATAAGCAGCGGTACGAGTCCACCTTCACGCTAGCGATTGACGTTTGAGCAATCATAGCCTTACAGGTGCGGGATGCAAAAATCGTGCGATAAAAAAAGCCCCATGCCGCACGGGAGCGACATAGGGCTGCGTTTAAGAATAGGTTTTATTAGAGCACGACACGTCAAGCTACCACTCGAGGTTGCCTGAGCTTTGGTACTCGGTCACTCGGCTCTCGAAGAAGTTCTTCTCCTTGGCCAGGTCGATGACTTCGCTCATCCATGGGAATGGGTTGCGAGCGCCTTGGTACTGCTCGCCCAGGCCGACGCGTTCGAGGCGGCGGTTGGCGATGTACTTGACGTACTCGTCAAAGGCCTCGGAGTTGAGCCCGAGCACGCCATTAGGCAGGCAGTCCTTCGCGTAGGCGATCTCGTAGTTGACCGCTTGATCGATCAGGCCCACGCACTCGGCCTTGAACTCTTCGGTCCAGATCTCCGGGTTCTCTTCCTTGATGCCGTTG
>JBGCDC010000146.1:0-5171 GCA_045105055.1 Phycisphaeraceae bacterium
CGCAATCGCAATGACGAGCAATCAATCCGCGGGCTGAGCTGCATCCCGCCTCGTGTTTCGATTGGCCAGTGGCTTTGCGACCAAACTGATCGGCCGTCGTCGCTCGTGATGAGCATGGGTAAGGTCTGCTGATTTGCTTCGTTGGGCATCGGGCCATGCTAGTGGTTTGCTGGCTCGCTTGAGAAGGTTCGCTCGCCCGCCTATGGTGGAGGATTACGTTTTACCTAAAAAGCATTGGATTTATGTCACACCAGCCCACCAAGCGAATCATCAATGTCTCGAACCGTCTGCCCGTCCGCATCGACGGCGACCAGTTCGTCAAATCCTCCGGCGGACTCGTGTCAGCACTCGAAGGCATCCAAGGCGATTTCGAGCTTAAGTGGATCGGCTGGCCCGGCGGCGCGGCGGAACAGAGCGAGCAAGCCAACCTCTCGGACCGGCTTAAATCCGAGTTTGGCTACCACCCAATCTTCCTCTCCGAAGAAGAAATCACAGACTTCTATCACGGCTTCTCAAACTCTTCGCTTTGGCCGCTGCTTCACTACAACCAGACCTACTTCAACTATCAGCACCGATGGTGGTTGGCCTACGAAAAGATCAATGCCTACTTCGCGGACGCGGTCTGCGAAGCGGCTCAAGAGGGCGATCTCGTCTGGGTGCATGACTATCACTTGATGCTGCTGCCAAAGATGCTGCGCGAGCGTCGGCCGGACCTGCGCATCGGCTTCTTCATGCATACGCCGTTCCCCTCCTATGAAATCTTCCGCTGCCACCCTAAGCGACAAGAACTGCTTGAGGGCCTGCTCGGCGCGGACCTCGTCGGCTTCCATACCTTTGGCTACCTCCGCCACTTCCGCTCCGCGGTCTTGCGGCTCACCGGTCGAGAATCCGACGTCTACACCATCCGACACGACGACGCGGAGACACACATCGGCGTCTTCCCCATCGGGATGAACTGGACCGGCTTTGAGCAAGAACTCAAGTCCGATCGTTTTCACGCATGTAAACAACGCTTTCTGAAAGATTACGAAAACAAGCGCATCGTGCTCAGCGTCGAACGACTCGACTATTCCAAAGGCATCCCGCAGAAGCTCGAAGCGATCGACAAGTACCTCGAGTTCAATCCTGACCGGCGGGACGACGTCTGCTTCATCCTGATCGCGGTCCCCTCGCGCGAAGACGTCGGCGAGTACGCATCGCTTAAAGAAAACATCGAGCTAGCGGTCAGCCGAATCAACGGTAAGTTCGCGACGATCAGCAACATCCCTGTCCACTTCATCAATCGTGGTGTTCAGTTTGATGAACTGTGTGCGTTGTATTCGATCTCCGATGTCGCGATGGTCACGCCATTGGTCGATGGCATGAACTTGGTCGCTAAGGAATACATCGCCTGCCAAGAAGACCACGGCGGCGTCTTGATTCTCAGCGAATTTGCCGGTGCGGCCCAAGAACTCTTCAACGCGGTCATGGTCAACCCATACGACATCGACGGCATGGCCTGGGCGGTCGGCGAAGCGCTTGATATGGACGACCAACACAAGCGCGAGCTCATGGAACCGATGCGCAAGCTTGTCATCGAAAACGATAGCAAGTGGTGGGCGAAGCGTTTCATTGATTCGCTCTTGAAATCTACTAGCGAGGCCACGCGCGATGAAGTTCGTCGGCTTGATGCTGAGGCGATCAATCCCTTCGCACTTTCATCAACGAAGAAGGCGCTCTTCCTCGACTACGACGGCACGCTGCGCGGCTTCACTGTTGACCCCGCCAAGGCAACGCCGCAGCCTCGACTTGTTGAAATCCTTGAAAAATTAAGTAAACGCGACGATATCGATGTTTACATCGTCAGTGGCCGCAAGGCCGATTTCTTGCAAAAGCACCTGGGCCAATACGGCTTCACGCTCGTCGGCGAGCACGGCTACACCTTCACCAAACCTGGCCAAGAGCCTGAGCTTCTCAACCCCGAAGCAGATCTCGAGTGGATGCCCACGGTCCGCGAGGTTTTCGACCTCTACGCCGCCTCGACGCCCGGCACACATGTCGAACAAAAACGCTCCGCAGTCGTCTGGCACTACCGCGCGGCCGACCCAGAGTTTGGTCATTGGAAAGCCATCGAGCTCATCGGCCACCTCAAGGAAGCCATCGCTAACCTGCCCGCCGCCATCGCGCACGGCAAGAAGATCGTCGAGGTTTGTAGCCAACAGATCAATAAGGGCATGGCTGTCGAACGCTTTATTAACGAGAACGACTACGACGCGATCCTCTGCATCGGCGACGACCAAACCGACGAGACCATGCATCGTCACCGTAAGATCGGCGCGGTCACCATCAAGGTCGGCCCGGGAACGACCGACGCCGAGTACCGCTTGTCAGGTCCGGACCAAGTCCACGAGATGCTCGCCAAGATCGCGGGTATAGCGTAGCTTGTAGGTAACAGGCCGCGGGTATTAGGTGGGGCGGACATCTTGCCCGCCGTTCGGACGCAGTCCGAAATATTCACTCATCCAATTGGTCGGTCTCATCTGGCGTAATTTGTGGTCGCGAACTCTTGCGCCAACAAAACCACGCGCAGCCCAGCGCGATCGCGGGCAGTGCAAAGGTCCCCACCGCGTAGCCGAAGCCTTGGGCTTGTGCCTCCGCATCGTCGCCGGTGGCTTGATAGTTGTTGAAATTCTCGACGCCGATGCTAAACGTTAGCATCGCGATGAATAGTAGGAAGATGGCGGCAAGTCTCATGGTTCGGCTCGTTGGGTCGCGGCATGACTTTGTTGATCGATTGATTGATAGCTTAGCCGCTTTTTTTGCCGTTATAATCGCCTCATGCCTGATCCTCAGCCCTCGCCGCAGGCCCAGTCCAAGCCGACTAAGCCCGCTGCAGCAAACATTCATACCCACGCTAGCCGACGCGTAGACCGCAGCAAGGCCCGCCGCCCGATGGTCGAGTGGTGCTTCTATGCCATCGGTCTCGGGGCCCTCGTGTTTTTCGTCGCGGGTCGATTTATCTACGAAGCGGTGCAAAACGACCTGCGGCAAGCGGCCGGGCAGCAGGGCACCTACGTCTCAATCATCATCCTCACGCTCTTCATCTTCGCGGTCGTGAAAAACTTCTTCGACATCCGTTTCGTCCACCGACAAACTCGGCTGACCGACAAGCAAATCAACATGCTCCGCCAGACCAACAACATCTACGTGTTCTTGCAAAACTCTGAGCCGAGCTTGTTCCGTGATCACATCGACAACCTGCACGAGATTTTTCGTCGCGATGTCAACATCAGCCAAGACAACCTCGTCACGCTATTGCAATCGCGCTTACTCGCGAAGACACGCCTAGTCGAGTTCTGCTCGTCGATCCTCGTCACCCTCGGGCTGGTCGGTACGATCATCGGCCTGATCCAATCCGCGGGCGGACTCGGCGAAGTCTTCAAAGCCATGTCCGGCGGAGATACGACCATCATGCAAGGCGTCGATGCGGCGCTCGGCGGCATGGGCGTTGCCTTCTACACCACGCTCATGGGCGCGGTCCTCGGCGGAGTCTGTCTGCGGCTGCTCTCCAACCTTGTCGATTCGAACACGGAACACATCGTCAGCCACATCGCCGAGCTGACCGAGATTTATATCCTGCCGATCCTCCGACGGGCCGGTCGAATCAACGAAGAACACCAGCAAAAACTACGCGAAAAAGGCATCGGCTTACCCCAAGGTGTCCCGGTCCCCGGCACCGTCGGCACCGGTCAAACCACCGCAGCCCCCATGCCCGCGAGCGCCCCAGAAAACTTAGAGCAGTAGTTTTTGGAACCGCGGATGAACGTAGATGAACGCAGATTGATTTATCCAATGCAGAGCTCAATTCGGCATAAATTTCACCAAGCTATTTTACGATCTTGATAGCAACTAATTTTGCGAACGATCTGTTTCTTCGTTCTCTATGATTTGCCTTGAATTCGCGTTTATCCGCGTCCATCTGCGGTTTCAAATCCGAACCATGACCCACCCATGCTGATCCTCCCCAAACGCAAATCCACGTTTAACTTCTTCGAGTCGTTCTCCGACTTGGTGTTTTGTACGTTGGTGATGTTCTTGGTGCTGGTCTTGTTCCTCGCGATGAATGTCAACCAGAAGCAAGAGCAGGTCGAGATCGATCAAGAGGTCGTGACGCAGACACGCGCGGAGATCGCACAGGCGAAAGTCGATGCAGAACGCGAGTTGGCGGAGCAGTTAAAGCTGCGTGAAGAGGCGAAGGATGTGTTCGATCGCGAGATGGCCCGGGTCGAGGCGCAGCGCAAGGCAATTATTGACAAGGCCACCGCGGCGATCGCGGCCGAGCGTAAACGCATCGAAGAAGAACGTCAGAGGATCAACAAAGACCTCCAAGCCCGGCAAGATGCGCTCGCCATCATGGAAAGCGAAGTGGATCGTCAGGTCCGCGTCTACCAACAAGCGCTCGGTACCAATCGATTCACCGGCCTGCCCGCTCGACCAAGGCTCGTCGTCGCGTATGACTGGCAGGACAACCGCATCGGCGTACACCCTGTTCCCGCTTGGTTGGTGGATGAACTCAACACGACCCCGCCGGGCCTGGCTGGTCAGCCGTTGGCGGACTACTACGCGGCGCTTCGGCTCAAGTTCATGGAGCAGGTCAACAACGCCAAGGCCCTGACGCCGCGTCAGTACCGCGCGCTGATCCGTGCGGTGTCGGTCGGCCTTGAGCCTGTGCCCAAGGTCGGAAACGATCGGCGGATGTCGCTGGATGTCGAGTTCGTTGTCGATGATGCGGGACAAACCACCACGCAGGTCGCTGTCGCCATCCCTGGGGGCAACGGCGAACAAGCGGGGCTTCGCGCGGGCGACACACTCATCGCCATCGGCGAAGAATCGGTCACCTCTGACACGCTCAATAAAGTACTCGCGCGCTACCAAGCCGGTGATGATGCACGCCTGCTCGTTCGCCGAGGCGGCAAGCCCTTGGCGATTGACCTCACCTTCCGTGAGATCCGTGTCGTCGAGCTGGTCGAGGCGTATCGCACAGACCTGAGCATGGTGGTGAGCGGGGCGGTCGATACGGACTACACCTACCTGTGGGAACCCGCGAAAGCGGACGACCTGCGCGGCAGGCTGCAGCGCGGCACCGCGTCGCAAGCGCTTTGGCAAGGCGCAAGCCGATGGCAGGGGCGCAC
>JBGCDC010000147.1:0-2030 GCA_045105055.1 Phycisphaeraceae bacterium
TCGGCCAACTGACGCTCTGCACCGGTCAGCCCGGCAACGATCCCATCCGCAATCTCCGAAAACACCCACATAGCGCCCTAGCCTATCAGCCCGGGCACCTGCCCGGTTGCATTCTGCCGCAGGATCAGCGATGATCGCGGCCCACCCACCGCTGCTCCATTCGCGACGGCGCGATTCTGCCCCTACGGAGATCCTGCTCCATGCATTCGATCAACGAGTTCATCGGAACCCTAAACGGTATTCTTTTTTCTGACTACACCGTGTATGCGTTGCTTTTCACTGGTGTGCTCTTCACATTCTGGTCCGGATTCGGTCAGTTCAGGGCGCTCACACACGGCGTTCAGGTCATCCGCGGAAAGTATGATGACAAGAACGACCCCGGCGCTATCAACCACTTCCAGGCACTTTCTGCGGCACTCTCTGCCACGGTCGGTCTCGGTAACATTGCCGGTGTGGCAATCGCCGTTGCACTCGGGGGGCCGGGTGCAATCTTTTGGATGTGGGTGATCGGCATCTTGGGTATGTCGCTCAAAATGACTGAAGTCACGCAGTCCATGCTCGCCCGAAACACGGAGGACCCCGAAAATCCGCACGGCGGCCCGATGTTTGTAGTCAAAAAGGGCTTTGCTGAATGGGGGCTTGCGCCTCTTGGAGCGGTGATTGGCGGCGTGTTCGTTGTCACACTTATCATTTCTGCCATCACTGGCGGCAATATGTTCCAAGCTTGGAACGTTGCAGATATCACAAACACGTATTTCGAAGTGCCTCAAGTCGCAACGGGCATCATCTTGTCCGTTGTCGTTGGGCTTGTGATCATTGGTGGCATCAAGCGCATCGGAGCTGTTGCAGGGCGAATCGTTCCACTCATGTGCACGGTCTATGTGCTCGCGGCTTTGGTCGTTCTCGCAATGAACTTTGGCGAGATTCCAGCGATGCTGGCCCTCATTGTGAAATCAGGACTTGGCATCGACTCTCCGGCTCCGACCGGAGCGTTCATGGGAGGGACATTCGGCTACGCCGCGATGTGGGGTGTCAAGCGAGCACTCTTTTCATCCGAAGCGGGCCAAGGCTCAAGTCCGATTGCTCACTCTGCAGCGAAGACCGATGAGCCCGCACGCGAAGGGATTGTTGCAGGCCTCGAGCCGTTCATCGACACGATCGTCGTCTGTACGATCACGTCTTTGGTCATCCTGTCCAGCGGTATCTGGAATCGTGGGCCTGATGTTGATCTAACAGACAGTCCATTGGTTTTCGTCTCTCAAGTAGATGATGCCGGTCAGCAAGTCGTCAGCGAGGACGGTGTACCGGCCTGGACAATCTCAACGACTCCGCTTGAAGCAACTGAAGGTGGGATCAATGGTGTCTTTACAATCTATCAAGGTGCTGAGAACGAAGAGTCTGGCAACAACCTCAACAAAATTCGCGGCTCGATCGTTGAAGCCGAAGATGAGTCATTGAGTGTCGAATGGGGTGCAATCAATCACCCGACCCGGCCGGTCGTCGAAACTCAAGGCATGTTCTTTAACTACAAGGGCGCTTCGCTTACGGGCAAAGCATTCGACCGAACCATCCCGGGCCTTGGAAAATGGCTCATTACACTGGCTGTTTGGCTGTTCGCGATCTCGACCATGATTTCTTGGTCTTATTACGCAGAGCAGGGCGTTTACTACCTCTGTGGATCCCTGAGAGAGAGCACGAAGAAGTCGATCATTGTGGTCTACAAGCTCATTTATTGCTCGCTCATCCTGCTGACTTGTATCGCAGCCGCCCCTCTGATGACGGATGCTGCAACCGGTCGCAAAGTGGCTCTCATCGGAACCGATGAACAGCTTGATTCATGGACCACGCTTGGCCTCGGAGTCATGCTGGTCGCAAACATCCCGATCATGCTGGTATTCGGGCACAAAGCCATGGCCGCTTATCACGACTACTTCAGGCGAATGAAAGCCGGTGAAGATCACCCCCACGACGCTCCGCCTATTACCGACGTCGTCGAAGGGAAAGACGTCGAGTAACCCTCGGCTCAAGGC
>JBGCDC010000148.1:0-9828 GCA_045105055.1 Phycisphaeraceae bacterium
CCCACAGATGCCTACCTTCGGCGCATCGCCCACGGACCTGGGTAACTGGCAGAAGATCACCAGCATCACCGGGCTTTACCTCGGCGGCGACACGAACGGCAGCGCGGACCTGTCGCTGTCGCCCGGCACTGGGCCCGAGGAGTTTTCGGTCAGCAGCCTCACGGATCCACTGAGAAGCGACACGAACCTCGATATGAATACTGCGGCGGTCAGGGCACTGCTCGTCGATGCCGACGGCGATGGCATCGGCGACAGCCGATGGGAGTGGGCCCCCTTACGACAGATCGGCGCGACGCAGTACGTCATGGCCGTCCGCATCATCGACCTCTCTGCACGCATGGACATGAACGTCGCGACCGGTCGCTTCAACGCAACTGACGCGTCGGTCTCGCGTGGCGATAGCCCGGTTGAAATGAACGGCCAAGTCTTCGTCGGCGACAGCGCTGTTGCTGCCGGCACAACCGCCCCCATCGCAACGGACGAGTGGCGTGACGTACTCAACTTCCGCCTAACCAGCAACGCAAACCCCGCCTCGACCACCCCCATCGGTCCTGCTGCCGAGACACGCTACGACAACAACAACCCCAACCCCGCAGCGGGCACTCGTCGACACTTGTGGACCGACGGCGTCTCACGCCTATCGAATACTTTCAATCACAACGGCCTCGACCAAGCGGGTATCTTCGACTACGAAGCCAATACCTTCGGCCTGGTCGATGCATTCGAGCTGCTCCAAGGCAACGGCGTCAACAGCGCGAACACCACGACCGCTGAAAACCTCATGCCCAACTTCCTCCGCCGAGGCGCTCAGGAAGACAACTACGCTATCGGCAACGTCAACGGCTGGAGCCGACAACAGTTCTGGGTGTTTGACCCGCGTAAGAACGTCTCGATGTTCACCGGCGGTTCGATCGCGGCCAAGCCTGCAAATGTCAACCAAGCACGAGAGCTCAAGATCGATGTGAACGAAGCGGTTCAAACCGCCGCCGGCCGAAACGCGCTGCGTAACCGCATCCGCGACTTCATCAACCTCAACCCCGCTCCGATGCTCGCGCTGTATCCGCAATTCACCTCGGCCGAACAACTGGCCAACCAACTGACCGCGAACATCGCCGACTACATCGACGATGACAACCAACTGACGGTCGTCGGTGGCGCGACAGGTTTCGAGGCGTTGCCATACATTGCCGAGATCTACACTCAGCGGCACTACGAGTCCGCCACACAAACGAGTCCGCCAGATGTGATCTGGAATGCCGATGGCGCTCAGGGCTACGTGATTGAGATCGGCAATCCGTTTGCACCCGATACGTCGGGCGCAGGCCGACCCGTGAGTTTGGACAACATCTGGATCGACATGAACGGCACGACAACCCCGCTCAGAGGCGGCGCCATCGCCGGCGTGCCTGCTGAACTCGCACCGGGCGAAGTCCTGCTGCTGTACCGAGACTCCGGTGGCCCGGCAGCTTTGTCTGCACTCCAAAACTATGACAACGCCACCGGGGCCAACAACGTTAATACCGACGGCTCCTTCACGACCGTCCATCGCGCTGAAGGCCCGATTATGGCTGGTACACCCAATCAGACCATTGGGCTGCGAGCCGCACTCCAGCCGACCCCGAACACCGCCGCAGGATGGAACTACAGCGCCTGCGAGATTGAACTCGGTGGACCAACGGTTACCGAGCCCTCCGGTGCGGGTATTACTGGCGGCCCCGGCGTTTTCGCCTACATTCAGACGACCTACACCGGGCACGGTACCGGCCTGCGCATGATGACGGTCACCAAGGGTGGCGGCAGCAACGACTACACCGCCAACACCAACTCGCTCCAAGACCCAAGCATTAACTGCGACATCGCTGGAAGCACGAATGTCGCCACACGCACCATCCCATCCACCCTAGCGAATGAGATCAAGACCTCGCCACCAGCGGGTTTCGCAAACCTTGGCAACCAGCAGATCATCTGGCCCGACAGCGAACGGCAGCGCATGCACTGGATCGGCGACATCTTGCAAATACCGCTCATTGGCCCGCAAGCTCCAAACGCCGCAGGAGATGAGATGGCTGAGGCGTTCGCCGATGCAACCCCTGCCAATATCAACGCGCTGTACCTGCCCTATCAAGCCGGCTCGCCCGTCATCAACGCCACCGCCGGCTCGGGAGCCTTCAATTACCCGCAAGCCCTGATGCTGCTCGAACAACTCACCACCTTCAACCCCGCGACCGACGGCGAAGATGGCGATGGTCAAGCCGACAGCGCTACCGAAAGCATCGCCAACCCCGACCTCGATGAAGTCTTGGTCCCCGGGAAGCTGAACCTGAATACGGCACCCCGCAACACACTGATCCGCTTGCTGCCGTTCCCCGACTTGGCCACCCGGCAGAATGTCGCCGACGCCATCATCGCAAGACGTGAGAGCACGCAACAACTCGCCGTTGCGGGCATGGGCGCCAACGGTATCCCCGGCATCGCGTATACCACCGCGCTCTACGAGCAGGTCGAAAACCTCGCCGTCGTAAACCCTGCGGGTGATACCACAACCCTCGGCGGGGCACGCATCGACTTCAACGATCACGAAACCACGCTCGGCACCTACGGCCTGGCCGATGGTGTTGCTGATGACCGCGAAGAAGAACTCATGCTCGCTAAGTGGTTGACCGAAGTCGCTGAAACGCGATCCGATGTCTTCGCCGCGTACATCGTGGTGCAAGGCTACCCGGCGGATAACTTCGCTGATGGCGCTGCAGAGTCAGCAAAACTAATCATCATCTTCTCGCGTGCCAACGTCGAAGGCGCGGGCGACCGAGCCGTTGAGATTGGCCGGTTCCGTATCAACTGATCGGATCGTCGCCATACAACTTGACCCCACCCATGCGGGCCGTCCGAACCCACCACCGGACGGTCCGCTTTTTTTATTAAGGGAGAGGGGTGAGGGAGAGTTGGGAGTTTACGAATTACCCCTGCTCGATTCTCTCCCTCCCAACTCTCCCTCACGCTCGAGTTTCAAATCCGACACACATCGCCGACGTAGTGGACTTGCACGGTGTTCGTCGTGCCGATGACGCCCATGGGGAAACCGCGGGCGACGATGATCGGGTCGCCGCGATCGGCCCAGCCACGCTCGAGCAAGATCTGGTCGGCGGTGTCGAGCATTAAGCGCGGGTCGCTTGGCGTTAGCGCATGAACCGGGCGCACGCCGAACATCAGCGCCATTTGTCGGAGTACGCCGGGCTTCTCGCACAGCGCGACGATGGGCACGGCCAAGCGGTTCTGACTCATGTAGCGCACCCCGCCGCCGGACGCGGTCCACATGACGACGCACTTGGCTTGCAGGTCTTTGACCATGACGGAGACGCCGTGCGCGAGCGCCGCGGGGCGGTGCTTGGTTTGCCGTGCGAGCTTGGGCGGTCTCACTTGACGTAGTAGGTTATCTGCGAGGTGTTCCTCGGCCCGCCTAGCCGTCCATGACATGTAGTTGACGGTTTGTGCGGGGTACTTGCCGACAGCGGTTTCGCCAGAGAGCATCGTCGCGTCGGCTCCATCGAGGATCGCATTGGCCACATCGCTCACCTCGGCACGCGTCGGAGAGGCGTTGTCGATCATCGACTCGAGCATCTGCGTCGCAACGATGACAGGCTTACCGTGATGGTGGGCCATTTCGATGATTTGCTTTTGCAGGATGGGTACACGGGCAAGGTCCATCTCGACGCCGAGGTCTCCGCGCGCGACCATGACCGCGTCGGCCGAGTTGATGATGCCGTCGAGCGCATCGATGGCCTGGGGCATCTCGATCTTCGCGATGATGGGGATCGGCGATCGATCGCTAGATTCGGGCTTCGTCGTGCTGTGTTCGTGCAGCAGGGCCTTGAGCTCTTCGACATCGTCGGCGCTGCGCACAAAGCTCAGTGCGAGATAGTCGAAGCCCTTTTCAACCGCGAAGCCCGCGCATTGCCGGTCCCAATCGGTAAGCGATGGCGCATTCAAATCCGAGTCGGGGAGGTTGATGCCCTTCTTTGGCGAGAGGGTTCCGCCGACGGTGACGTTACAGGTCAGCGCGGCATCGTCGCCCTCGGTCTTGTCGGTGATGAGCATACGGATCGCGCCGTCGTTAACGAGGAGGCGGTGGCCGACCTCGGCGTCGTCGATGATGTCGGGGAAGGTCGTGCCGACACTGACGACGCCGGTCTGCGGATCGCGCGTTGCGTCTTGCGGCTGCTTGGTGAAGCGGACAACGTCGCCGGGCTCGAGTTCGAGTGTGCCGCCTTCGACGCCGAGGCAGCGGATCTTCGGGCCGCACAAGTCGCCGAGCGCCGCGATGGGTTCGCCGATGGTATCGGACGCTTCGCGAACAACGTTGAGCATGCGTCCGAAGTCTTCCAGCGTGCCATGCGAGAAGTTGATACGGACGACGCGGACGCCTTCTTCGATCATGCTGATGAGGGTCTGCATGTTGGCCGAGGCGGGCCCGAGTGTCGCGATGATCTTGGTGAGGATCGGCTGTGGGTTATTGTTTTTCATGGGTCTCTATCTTTTTCAACCGTATGTCGTGGCTTGGCAACTCCCCTCCCTTGAGGGGGGGGCCGGGGGAGGGTGTCGAGTGGCGATGCACTTGTGTAAAGCACAGGTTGCTCGGCACCCCTCCCCGCCTCCCCCTCGCAGGGGGAGGGGTCCAATCACACGACGAAGAATGCTTTAGGCCTTCATTAAGGGTCTCTCTGTCATCAATTCAATCATCGGCGCGACGGCCGAGGGCCAGTCGTAACGCTGCTCGACACGGGACCGCGCAGCAGCACCGAGCCTAGATCGCTCAATAGGGTTTAATAGCAAACGGGCGCATTGCGCTGCGTAGTCAGCAGCGTCGCCACCGACCAAGAAGTGCTCGCTGGTTAAGGCATCGATCCCACTCGCCGCAGCGGGCGAACAGACCACGGGCAGGCCACAGGCCATCGCTTCGAGTACTTTGTTTTGAACACCCGGCGCGATCTTCATCGGCGCAACAGCGATCGCCGAGGCTCGAAGCGAGTCAGCCGTATTCACAACCGGCCCAACTACGCGAACACCCGGCAACTCGTCGAGCATCTTGACCTGCGATACGGGCGACTTGCCCACAATGTCGAACCGTGCGTTGGGCAGCCCCGCAAGGATGCGCGGCATGACTTGGCGGGCAAACCAAGTGACCGCATCGACGTTGGGCTTGTATGACATCACGCCCGTGAAGATGATCACCGGCTCGTTCGTTTGCGTCGCAGGCTTGAAGCGATCTAAGTCGACGCCGTTGCCCACGACGGTCGGCGTGTGTCGATCGGTGACATACTTGCAATAGCGATCCGCTTCGGCGTCGCTGATCACCGTCACCTCGTCGAACGGAACGACCTTGCCCGCCTCGACCGCTCGTAAGCGCCGGGCCTCGGCCTGATACACCACCCTCATCGGGCCACGCGACTGCTCCGCATACCGCGCCCACTTTTGGCTATCGACATCAACGAGGTCCAAGACGTGACGCGGTGGATTCAGCTGGGCCAACAACCCTTTCGCATAGCCGATCATGCCGGTGCAATAAGTCAGCACCGTGTCGAAAGGTTGTTGCTGATGCAGCGTAATCAGCCGCAATGCCAACGCGCGATCGTACATCGCTGCGGGGGTAATGGCTTGCCCGGTCAGCAGCGCGCGGGCTGCGAAAGCACGGCGTTGCATCGGCCGAGCGTCCGTCAGGAGCACTTGCTCGCAGAGCGACGCCAGTTTATTCGTCGTTGTATCCGTGACCGGCTCATCCGCGATCGCTACAAGGGTGATATCAAAACGCTTCGACAACCCCTCGAGCAGGTGGTACGCGCGGATGCGATCGCCACGGTCCGGCGGGTACGGTACGCGATGGGTCAACATTATGACCCTCTGCCGGCGACTAGGCGTCGCAGCATCTTCAGGATTTATAAGCGCATCCACACCCCTACCATCGGCCCGGCTGAGCATCGTACCCCAATGACAACGCCCCGCGGTAAGGCGGGGCGTTGAACAAAGATCAATCGTTATTTGACGTGCATCAGTCGATGTAAGGCACAACTTTATCGGCCGAGGTATTCGTGATCAGCACAGCGCTGTACGGATAGGTCAGGGCTTGGGTCGTGATCGCATCCGCGCCGGGCGTGGTCGCCTTGCCGGTGACTGCGAGTTCGCCGCCGTCGAGCTGGATCGAATTGATGTTGACCGCGTAGCCGCCGGTGGCTTGTTCGCCTAGTGCGACGATGACGAGGTCGTTCTTGGCGAAGTCGATGCCGCCGGGGAAGATGCTGTCGTCGCCTAGCGCGTCGTATTGCGCCTGGGTTTCGATGTGCATGGTGGCGATGGACTTGAGCGCGGCGGAGTTGCCGTTAACACGCTCGAGGATCGTCACGGGCTGAGCCAGTTCGGGTCCAGCTTCTGTGGTCGCATCGCCATCGCTTTTGCAACCGATTAAAGCCGTACAAGTCAGCGCGGCCACAACAAATAGGTTCAACATTTTGGTTCGCATATTCAGTCTCCCTGCGGGGTGTCTCAATAGTGTAACGCCTACCCGCCGCTACTTCTTCACCAGCACCATGCCATTAAAGACTCGGCCCTCTTTGCGGTACTTCCGCTCGAAGTTCGTCCCGACCAGCTCGCCCTCGCCCGCCGACTTAGGCGAGACGAAAGGCTCGATGTCATACAAGTCCGTGACCTTTGCAGCATGTTCCTGCATCCATGCCCAATAGTCGAGGTGGTCGGTCGCGACGTGGATACTGCCGCCGGGCTTGAGCACGCGGTACAGCTCGTTGCGGAGGAAGGGCTCTTGGAAGGTTCGGCGTTTATTGTGCCGAGCCTTAGGCCAGGGGTCGGGGAAATACCAGTGGAATCGGCTGATGGTTTGGTCTGCGACGTAGTTGCGGATGAATACGACGCCGTCGGCGTGGAGCATCCGCGCGTTGGCCATGTTGAGCCGACGCATCCGATCGCTCGCGTAGCGATAAAACTGACTGGCCCACTCGATGCCGATGAAAAGCGTGTCGGGGTGCAGCGGTGCTTCTTGTGCGAGGAAGGTTCCCTTGCCCGAGCCGAGCTCGATCTCAAGCGTACGCGGGTCGCCCCCGGAGGTGTCGCCTTCACCGGTCCAAGGCGAGAAGCCGAACCACTCGCGCAGGTCGAGGTAACCGCTGCCGGGCTCGGCTGCGATCGGCGGGAGCTCGTTCTGATCGCGGCCAAAGCCGTCGGCGACGAGCGCTTTTTTATTGGTGAGACCTTTGCCCATGCGACTTGCCGATCAGCCCTTCTCGTACGTCAAGATCATGAGGATGTCCGACGGCGCGAAGCGTCGCGTGTGCGTGCCACTGGCTGAGAGGTTGGTCCCGGTGCCATCTTTGGTCGGCAGCACCGACTGCGGGGCGATGTTGCCCGAGATGGACAACACCGTCGCGCGTGATTCAGCGATCCATGCATTCACCTCGGCTTCAAGGTCTGCGGTGTGGTCTTCCCGGCCGACAAAGAGTTTGATCTGTTGCATAAGAACATGATACTGCATGGCAACGAAGCGATTTACCCAAGCACCTCACGCACGGCCTTGGCCAAGCGGGCGATGCCTTCGCGGATTTGCTGCGGGTTCGGGACACCGACGGCCAGGCGGATCGTGTTGCGCGGGGCTTTACGGGTCGGGTCTTTGGGGTAGCAGTAGACGCCAGGGACGAAGAGGACGCCCTGCTTAATCGCTTGGCCAAACAACGGGCCGGGCCGCGAGGTGTCGACCGACTCAGGCAGCGTGAGCCAGACGTAAAGCCCGCCGGTCGGATGGGTCCAACTGACGCCATCCATGTCGGTGAAGTGTTCTTGCAACGCATCAAGGGTCGCTTGGATCTTCGCCGCGTAGGCCTGCTTTAAGACTTCGACGTGCTTGGCAAACGCCCCACCGCTGATCGCTCGGCTGATCAGGTGCATATTGAAGTTGCTCGAGCCGAAGTCGCGCCCGCCCTTGCTGAGCTTGACCGCTTCGACCAAGTCACTTGGCAGGAGGCCGTAGCCTGTTTTCAACCCCGGCGCGAAAGGCTTACTGAACGTCTGACACAGCGCGACATATTGGTTGTCGTCGTCCATCGATTTGATCGAAGGCGGGGCCTCGCCTTGATAGGTCAGCTCACGATACGCCGCATCTTCAACCAGCACGATGCGATGGCCCGCGAGTTGCGAATAGTGTTTCACGATGGCAAGCAGTTGCTCGCGGCGCTTCGCGCTGAGCGTAATACCTGTCGGGTTCTGGTGGTAGCTGACCACATAAAGCATCTTGACACGGTGCAGTTGCCCCGCGGCGCTCAGGCTCTTGAGCAAACGATTCAACTGCTCAGGGATCATGCCCTGCTCATCCAGGTCCACCGAGCGGATCGTCGCGCCGTAAGCGGTTAGCGTCGAGGTGTACACGAAGTAACTGGGCCAACCCGCGATCACGATGTCGTCCGCATCGAGCAAGACCTCAGCCAAGATGTTGAGGAGCTGCTGGCTACCCGTCGTCACGACAATGTCATCCGCACTGCCCGGATAGCTCGCAGCATCTGCGCGGTCGAGCGCGCAGAGGTGTTCATAGAGCTGATCACGAAATGCGGCGAAACCCTCGGTCGTACCGTACTGCAGCGCCGCCTTTGCACTAGCAGGATCGCTAAGAATCGCCTCCGCGATCGGCGCGACAAAGTCCGCGGGGAGCGTGTCGAAGTCCACCAGCCCCGCCGCAAGCGAGATCAACGCCGGATCATCCAGCGCCATCTTGATCAACTCACTAATCGGCTGCTCATCCGCATGCTTCGCCGCACGGGAGAGGGGGAGGGGGAGGTCGATCTGTTGCTTCGTGATGGATTGCATGGCATCGCTCGTGTAGGAACGTCAATCCTACTGCTAAGCACTAGGCACTGCCCAGATGCTTGCGATGGAAAGCAGTCAATTCATCCTTGCTCAATTTCCCCGAAGCAACCGCGAGCACATGATCCTGCAACAACTGGCCATCAATCTCCAACGGCAGACCGTTGCGTCTCATTGAAGTACAGCATCACAGCCAATGCAACACGTTTGTTGCCATCGACAAATGGATGATTCTTACAAAGGTGAAAGAGATAGGCACCTGCCATCGCGATGACGTCTTCGTGGACAAACGCGCCGCCGAAGCTCGCGCGCGGTGTCGCCAACGCAGACTCTAAAAGACCACGATCGCGAATACCGTCGTCACCACCAAAGCGATCGACTTGGCGATTGTGGATTCGTAGCGCCTCTTCAATTTCTACAAAACGAATGTCACCCACCGGACCTACTCCGCTAGCTTTTGAAACACGGCTTCGTAGCGATCTTCGATCTCCTGCATGACCGCATCAAGATCGTCCTCGCCCTTAGATGGCTGTACCGGTTGGATATAAATGCCTCAACCGTTGGTGCGCAGTTCGAGTGATGTATTCGCATTGATGCCCAAGCGATCAAGCAAGATTTGATCAAACACCAGAGCTAGCGAGTCGCCGTGTTGTGCAAGTTTTTTCACCATCAAACACCGCCTTTCGTGTGCTTCATTATAAAACATCGACATGATATGAAAGAAGCTAAAATCCCCAAGAATCTCAAGTAAACAAGATGCATCCACGACACTTCGCCCAACCCGCTTAAGCGAGACGGGCCCGGTGCCGAGGCTTGATCCATTCAACTCGTGCGATTCTGTTTTACTCAACCGGCGCGGCGGGTTCGACATCGACCATCGCGTGATCGCTCTCGACCTTGACCGACTCGCCGGGGTCCCAGAGTGGGCCGAGCGGGACGATGGGGGCGATGACTAAGGCGACGATGGCCATGACG
>JBGCDC010000149.1:0-4606 GCA_045105055.1 Phycisphaeraceae bacterium
GTGCGCGGAAGCTTCCGGCGCAATCCCTCTGGATTCAGCAATGAGCCTCAGCAAACGCTCGCAATGACTCGGTTTGCGCCAGTCCAGGCCGGCTGTGGCCTTGAGGATCTCTGCTGAGGAAGCTCCCCTCCGTAAGAGACAAAGCGTTTGGACATAGGCCGGCCAGGGCGACAGCCCGGGCTTCAGGAGCACTGTCTCCAAACTCTCCAACGCAGCGACAGAGTCTCCCCCGCGCCACTGGGCCCAGCTACTGATAGCCAAGACTGTCGGGGACTGCGTACCGCGGATGCCTCGGGGAACGACGGTTGCTGGGCCTTCGATCTCCGGTGGCCGCTTGCGTGGGCGATGAAACTGAGTCTGATCACTCTTGTAAGCGGCCCCCGCCAATAGAATCTTGGGCAGCTCGCGTTCCATATTCACGCAAAGATCACCTATCCCGATGACATCGTCGAAAACGGTGGCGCAGAATCATTGGGCTTACCAACCGACTTCACTGAGTCTGTAGTTTTCAGCTCGACTTCCTGATAAAGGACTATGGCATTCCGGCCTATTCAAAATTTGAGCTAGCTTGGCGGGTGGCCGTGGCATGGCGAAGGCATCTCACGGAATGAGTAAAGACCGGTTCGCTGCGCGGGAATCACGGCTTACACATCTGGTGCATAAACAGTGCGATTACAATCGCCCAGCGATTGGCGAAGTCTTGGCCTAGCTTGGACTTCACCAAGTCATGCACGAACAGTGCGCGCGGATGGTGCTTCACCACCTTCTATGAAGGGCTTTAATCCGTTGGCTTAGGCCTAGATCAATTGTTTCAATCATCTTCAGAACACGACTGCACCGCCCGCCGACCAAGGTGGGCGGTTGTCGTTGTGGATCGTGCCCACACAGACCTTATAAAGAAGAAGTGACGTGACGTACACGTTCTGTGTGACGTCGCAGGGTTTGGCGAACGCCGTTTGTTAGGCTGAGACGGACGGTTGATCCTGCATGCCTCAATGCCATGCTTGCCGATGCTGGACTGGTAAATTCATCGCCTGAGCTGTGAAATGACGATGTACTGAACGAAAATATCTTGGCGTATTCAATGTTTTCAAGAAAAACAGGTTAATTCGATTGACCTTTCGCGTCCGAGAAACAGAAAACGACGTTTCGCAGATCCCTGCGTCGTAGCAAGATTGATCGATATAAAAGTCAGCCGCCGTCCGAGGGGCTGACATCTAGAATTCGTACCACATGGCTGATCATTCCACAAAAACCAAGCGTCCGGGCAGGTGTGCCGAGGCTAAATCCGTTGGCTTACTCAATGGGATGGATCATGGTTTGGGGCCGACGGCTCAACCGGTCCGTAAGACCTTTGACCGCACAAGCCATCAGCAAGACGACAGCCTCGAAACAGACGACAGCAACGAAAACCCTCTCTTCCCAGCCAGCACGGACAACCACCCCGAAGCGATCACCGACTTCATCATGTTCATCCTGATTTGGATCGCGCTGCCCGCGTGGATATTTAGCGAGCTCGTCATCATTCTTGATCTTTGATGGCATTCGCGGCTAGACGACTGAATCGTTCTTTCAGATATAGAAAAAGCCCACGCTGAGACAGCACGGGCTTTTTTTGTTTTCGAGCGTTGATTGGCGTTATGCGAGCGCTTTGACCGCTTTCGTGATGCCTTCGGGGTCGAGGCCTTGGTAGCCCATTTGGCGCCAGAGGCCGCCGGAGCCTTCTTTGCTGATGCCGATGTTGTTGAACTTGCCTGCGAAGCCACGTTTGAGCAATTCGCTGCCGAAGCGCGAGCCTAGGCCGGTCTTGGTGTTGAACTCCTCAGCGACGAGGACCCACTTGGCCTTGGCGAGCTTGGCCATGACGTCTTCGTCGTAGGCGCTGAGCGTGGCTTTGCTGACGACGCCAGCGACGACGCCCTCACCCTTGAGCATCTCGGCGGCCGCGACGCTGCGGTAGAGCGCCGAACCAAAGGACACGATGTAGCCGCTGCCGTCGCCTTCGCGGACGAGGTCGTCCTTGCCGGACTCGAACTTGTACGAGTCGTCGTAGAAACGGCTGCCATCTTCTTTGAGGATATACGGGATCTTGGAGCGGTTCGAGAAGATAAAGCGTAGGCCCTTGTCGTGGAAGACTTTCTTGACGCAGGCGGCGAACTGCGCGGGGTCACCTGGGAAGTAGACCTTGGTGTTGTCGTGCTCTTCGATTCCGCCGTCGGCGAAGAGGTTGTTGATCCCGAAGTGGCAGGTGTTGTCGGCCATGTCGTCGACGCCCGCGTGGCTGAAGTGGGCCAGGACGTTGGACTGGTTCAGCCGAGCCATCGTGATCTCGGAGACGCACATTTCTAGGAAGGCGGAGAAGGTCGCGAAGACACCCTGCTTGTTCTCGTCCATGCCGAAGCCCGCGGCGGCGGAGTAGTTGCCGCGTTCCATGATGCCGCCGAGGACGTAGATGTCGGGGTAGGCCTTGCGGATGGCGGCGATACCGGTGGAGCCTTCGAGGTCGCAGTCGAAGACCTTGACGGTTTCGTTGCGGGCCTTTTCATCAAGCTCGGCAAGGACTTCGCACATGACCGTGCCAAACGCGGCGCGGTTGGCGACGACGTCATCGGACTCGCCGGGGTACTTGGGTCGGCTGTCGACCTTGGGTGCGGTGTTGAGCAGTTCGATGGCGGCGGCGTTACCTTTGGCTTCGAAGTATTTCACGGCCGAGTCTTTATTAAAGACGTCGTGGCCGTGGGTGGAGCCTTCGATGCCGGGCATGCCGGGTGCCATGAGTCGCTTGCAGATCAGGGCGACTGGGCCGTCGACTTGCAGTGCGGTGCACATGTGTTGGTAGAGGTCGTCGATGTCCTCGGCTTTTGCTTGTGAGACGCCTAGGCCATGACCTTCGAGGGTCTTACCGACGTCGTAGCCTTTGAGGTAGTCGGAGGGGTGGCCCGCGATCGTGACATCGTTGTCATCGATAAGCAGTTTGACGTTGAGGTTTTGTGCGACGGCGAGGCGGGCTGCTTCAGCGTCGTTGCCTTCTTGTTGGCTGCCGTCGGAGCCGAGCATGAAGACGGTTTTGTCGGGGTTGGCCATGGCGACGCCGTTGACGTACGGCCACATGTGCCCGAGTCGGCCTGAGGAGAACTTCACGCCGGGCGTGTAGCCGCGCTCGGGGTGGCCGGGCAGGAGTTGTTGGTACTCGCGGTAGTGGTAGAGCTTCTCGATGTCGAGGTTGCCTTCGAGCACGGCGAGGAGGTACTGCGTCGCGACGCGGTGGCCGGCCTCATCGAAGAAGATCGGCAGGATATCGGGTGCGTTGCCCGCTTTGGCGTTTTCGATGAACGCGCGGATGATGACGACTTCCGGGACGGTGTCGTACGGTCCGCCAGAGTGTCCGGACAGGCCACGGGCACCGGCGTACGCGGTGAAGAAGGTGATCGCGTCACGGCAGAGCTCGATGTTGTACTTCAGTGCTGCGCGCTGCTCGTCGGTGAGCTTGGGGTTGCTCGGATCGAGTGCGACGGTCTTGTACGAATCGAGATCGACGGGGAAGGGGGTGGCGACGGTGGTCATGATTAGGCCTATGGCTTGGGTTATTCTGTAAATATTTTGTGTAAGTTTAACGGATCGCGGGCAAATAGATCGGGAAGAGATCACCCGGACTAGAGTCAGTCATCGACTTGATCGGTTGATTTCGATAGCTCGTATCCCACAGCGTGCCCCCGAGCGGGCAAGCCATGGGCTTCTTTTTGTCAATCAGTAGGTCAATAGAGGCGGAGTTACTCGGCGGCGGCTTTGATCGCTTCGATCAAGCGGCGTTCGAGCAGTGGGTCGCGGGAGAGGGTTTGTGCGTATGGGCCGTCGACACCTTGGTCTTTGAGATGCATAGGGACGGCGTCATAGGTCGCGGAGATGCGCGGGCTGGCGGAATGGGTCAGGTATCGGTCGGGGCGTTGTAGGCGCTGGACCAAGACCTCGATGGTCATGACATAATTAGCGTTCGCTTCGGGCTGTTCGACTTTCACCGTCACGGTGCGCTGCTGGCTGTTGAGCGTGTCGGCCTTGCGTTGTGCACGAGTCGTCGCGTCATCAATCCAAAACTCGGCGGCGGTTGGGGACTCTTTGGGGTAGCTGGTGATCGTGCCGAAGCGGTAGTCCCGACGGGCGACGCGGAAGCCGTGATCCCGGAGTGTTTCGACAGCCGCCTCGAAGACGACGGGGTAACGGTCGGCATCGAAGGTCAGCTTCACAGACTGCGGCGGCTCGGCAGGCGTGGTGCTACAACCGAGCAGGGTCGTGCAGAACAGGAGATAGATGAGCGTAGCTGCAGTCGATCGCATGAGCATAGTTTAACTGTTGATCCATCTCGCGGCATTCGCGATACTGCGGCCATGGGCTTAGAGTCTGTGTATGTATAAGACACGCCCTGCCGTTGCCGAGGATGCTGACACGATTGCGCGATACAACCTGGCGATGGCGCTTGAGACCGAAGAGAAGGCCCTGGACCTCGATACGGTGAACCAAGGCGTCCGCCGTGTCTTCGATGAGCCGAGCCACGGCCGATACCTCGTCGCGGAATCCGACGCAGGGGACATCGTCGGCTGCCTGATGATCA
>JBGCDC010000150.1:0-6407 GCA_045105055.1 Phycisphaeraceae bacterium
CCATCGAGTTAAGGCTCGGTGGTTTTTTTATAGGTTTGGCAAAATCTTCAGGGGAACAGGTATTCCTACCTGTTGACGGATCTAGAACAACTTACGTGATTGATCTCCGCTTCAATCATGAGCCTGACGCAGCCGCCGCGTCATCACGCGGGCGGACGACTCGTCTAAAACCGATGCATCGCATTGATCGCCAAGACGAATCACTAGCGTGTCGCAACCCCTCCGCCCGGGCGTGGCCCGGCGGCTAAAGAGTCAGCGGAAGAAGAAAACAGACGCAAGATGCTCTAGGCCATGCCACAAAAAAGCAAGATGCTCTAGGACACTTCATGCAGAACTGCTTTTGACGCGTCAAGCGGCAGTCACACACAGCGGCCTATCGGCATGCAGTGTGGCACCCAGACCCTTAGTGCGCTGAATCTCAATCCCGAAAGCGATAGCCCACACCGCGGACGGTTTCAATGTTCCGCCCCGCTTCGCCTAGTTTTCGACGGAGTGATACGACCTGCACATCGACACTGCGATCGGTCACCGCGGCGTAGCCTTCGTGGATCGTTTCGATGATTTGTTGCCGCGTAAAGACTCGGCCGGCCTTGGATGCCAAGAGCGACAAGAGCTTGAACTCGGTCGCGGTCAGCGTGACCTGTTCGCCTTTGACCATGACCTCGTGCCGTTCGGTATCGATCTGTACCGTGCCGATCTCGATGACGGTACTGCTCTCGTTACGCGCGGCGCCTTCGCTTCGGCGGAGCACCGCAGTAATCCGTGCCAAGAGCACGCGCGGGCTAAACGGCTTAGTGATGTAATCATCCGCGCCGTATTCCAAGCCCTTGACAATGTCCGACTCTTCGCCCTTGGCGGTGAGCATGATGACCGGGATCCCCGAAGTGTGGTCCCTGCCCTTGAGCGTGCGACACACCTCAAGCCCATCGATGCCCGGCAGCATGAGGTCGAGCAAGACAAGATCGAGCTGCTTACCCATTTCGCGAGCCTTCCTCAAGCCGTCTTCACCAGTCATCGCCGTCTCGACTTGGAAGCCCTCGCGGGTGAGGTTGTACCGCAGCAGTTCGAGCAGGTCTTGCTCGTCCTCGACCAGCAAGATGTTCGTATCCGTATTGATCTGCAGACTCCTTTGGCGTTGTGTCAGTGAGTTGGAAAAAGCGGTCATCTGTATCACTCCAACTTCATCTGGCTGCGACTTACATCGCACCGCAGGAAGCATATCACGCGGCCACACATATCACTAGCACAACTTATGTCGCTAACACAATTCAAACGCGAACCACATTATTTGATTACAAAACAACTGTTTTTGAGGCAGTAGAACAGTTCACGTTGAAGCGTTTCATCGCCGCTGGCGCAAACCCGTCGGCCTGGATACACCGCCTTGCAACAGCCTCAAGATCATTTGAACCGCAGGCCGACGGCCTTCCGCCAGCGGCGATGGAGAGTCTGTCGCTTCACAAATAAAAACGCATGGCTGGGAGGCCATGCGTCTCGTTGGATTATGTATTTGATCGATCTACCCGCGAGGGGCTCGCCGATTAGAACAAGAGTTGTAACTGCAGGCGTAGCGCGATCTGATCGTCGTGGTCATCGTTAGCGGTGAAGCCGCCGCTGCCTAGACCGATACCGTCGCTGAGTTCGCCGCCGTTGATGAAGTTGCCATCGGCGCTTTGGTCGTCACCCGCATAGACCCAGATCACGTCTGCGGTGAACTTGACGCGGCTGCTGAAGTGCTTGTTGGCACCGAAGACGATGGCTTGCATCGGGTCGTTGTTGCCTGTACCAACGCCGTCGTCGTCCAAGTGGTTCCACTGGGCGAAGATATCCCAGCCGTCGTTCAGCTCATAGCTAGCTTGGGCGTAGAGGCCGAACTGATCGGTATCAACGGCGGTACCGTTGTCGGTGTGGTTGCCGAACAGTGCGGTACTCAGGCCCCATGGGCCGGTCTTGTAAAGCACTTCGGCGGTCCATGCCAGACCGCTCTCGGGGTTGGTCGTACCTTCTGAGCTCTGGTAGTGGAACGCACCGGCAAGGAAGAGGTGGTCTTCGTCGACGCCGCCGAACTCGTTGGTTGCTTCCTTCCAGTTGTCACCCATGACCTTCCATTCGACGCGGCCGGTGACGGCGAAGTCGTTGGACAAGTCGTTGTTGAAGTCGGTGAAGTCGCGGTTACCACCGTCGGACAGCGCGAGGTGCGCGAGGATGTCGTCCGTCTTGTAGATCAAGGTCGCTTGGTCCGAACGGTTGAGCGTGAAGAACTCGGTCACCGGGCTGCGGTCGACCGCGACCATGCGCGTCGAGCTGATGATTTCTTGACGCGCGAACGGCAGCTTGTTCGTGCCGACGAGGATCGAGAAGTTATCGTTTAGCTTCTTGGTGATGTAAACATCCTCGGTAAACGCGTTACCGCCGCCGGCACCGGAGTCACGGTTGGTTGCGAAGACTAGCTTGTAGCCCCAGCCGTCACCCATCTTGCCGCGGATGCCGAACTTCTGACGACGTGCTTGGAAGCCGGAGATCGACTCGCTTCGGCCGGCATCGGTGTCCAGGGAGTTCCAGATATAGCGGTGCTGGATCTGGCCGCTGAACTGTGCGGAGAAACCGCCATCCGCAGATTGCAAGAAGATCTTGCCCTTCTCATCGATGCCTGCCATAGCGCCTTCTTGGAGAAGCGTTGCACGGTTTTCCGCGTCGGCGAAGACATCGGCGATCATGCCTTCGATCTCAGCCCGGCGGGATGCGGCCATCCAGTCGCCCTGTTGCTCGGCACGGAGCTGTGCCATCTCGGCACGCATCTGAGCCATCTCGGCACGCATCTGCTCGATCTCGCTGGTCTCGGCGGTGGCCCCGCCTGGAACAGCCACGAGCAGTGCGCCTGCCATCAAACACGTTGTCTTAAACTTACTCAGCATCATGCGTCTCCTTGAAAAGATGCAGACGACCCAGTCCATGCCGGGTCACTTGGATCGGGGCTGGCCCAGTCAACACACGTCGACCAGAGGAAGCCAAACCCCATCATCGCCGTCAACCGCTCGCCCCCGAGCAGCATCCGACGCAACCACCGTGACCGTTCAATCGGCACGATAATTTTCTTAACAAACCAAAAATCGACAACCCCACTACCAAGTCTTGAAAGGCCATGAACCACCCTGTCCAACGCTAGGTTCCGCGCTCTTATCGAACACGGCGAGACTTCGACACCATCATCAGCCGATTAACCCGATGCTTTATCGGAACCCCTTGGCAACACTGCCAAACTCAGGGCGCGGGGATTAAAACAAAAGCCTGCACGCTTTGCACAGGCCTTAACAAAATTCACATCAAGTACGACTTGCAAGGCAATCAGGCGGGATCAGCCCGGGTCAATTTCACGCAGATAAACCCACGTGTACAAGCCCGTGTGATGCCCATCGGAAAAAACGAGTCGAACCGCATAACGCCCCACAGGCTCGATCCGCTCAGCACGCAATGGGCCGGACGAACTCGAGGACAACACCGTCAAAGGATTCTTCGCAAGGTCTTCGCGCGTTTGAATCGCATCCGCGCTCGGCGACATCCGCCGCAGATAGGCAATGGGATACACCGACTCGACGCCGTCGGACCAACGCACGGTCAACGCTTCATCACGTTTCAAATCAAGATGGATCGGATGGATCGGCATGGCAGAAGTCGCGCTGAGTCAAGTCGAGAATCGCGATCAAAACAAACTCAATCGCGCCGATTCAACTCGCGTAGCTGATCCGCAAACTCAAGCACACGCTGCGGATCGACTTCACTCGCGGGCACCGCAGGTTGCATCTTCAGATGCCAAGCAATCTCAACACTTTTATTCGGAATCGCCTCTGCAAACAGGTCCGGCCCAGGCGCTTCCCACCACGGTCGCTCCGCGAGCTGCTCGGTTTGTAGTGTTGTATATCCCTCGCGCTCAAGCCGGACGTCGTACGTGCCATACCAAGTGAAGGGCACTTCCAAAGGCGTTCGGCCGACCTCTTGGTCATTCAGATAAACCAATGCACCCGCAGGTTCCGACGTAATCATCAAGCGACGCTCGACACAGCCAAGCGACAGCATGCACAGACAAACAATCATCAGCAGTTTGGCACATCGTGGCATCGACGCATTGTAATCACTCATCGCCGCCCCGCTTCACCGCATCCATCGCGGCTCGGATCGTGTCCGGGCCGAAGCCTCGGCGGGCAAGCTGGCCATACAGCCTGCGGTCGCGCGTGGTCTTGTCGAGGTTAGCCATGGACGCGGCCTTTTTAAGCGCGAATGCGATCGCGCCTTCTGCCTGTTCATCGCGATCAGACGTGGCCTCCGACACGAGTCGGTCGGCCATCGATCCGCGGATGCCCTTTTGATAGAGCTTCTGCTTGAGCAGTGCCGGGCCCGCGGGCTTGCGTGACATGGTGTCGCGGATCAGCGCTCTGCCGAACTGCTCATCGTCCAACAGATCTAGCTCCGCCAATCGCTCGAGCACCTGATCGATCACCACGTGCTCATGGCCCTGCCGTTTCAACTTATCCCGCAGCATCCACCCCGTCATCGCGCGCTGAGACAAACGATTCATCGCGCTGCGCATCGCCTTATCAATCCCGACGTTCGCCTCGACGGCCTCGGCCAACTCGTCGTTCCATACTTGCCCCACCTGAAGATCCAAGTCCGCGATCCGTCGAACCGTCAGCGTCGCGACGACACGAGGCTTCTTTCGGCCGGGCGTCGCCGAGTCACCCTTACGCCCGACACGGATCGTCGCACGGTTCGCGTCCCGCTGCGTCGGCCGAATCGCAACGATCACCTCAGGCTCATCAGAATCACCAAACAAATCAGGCATCGCAATAGTGTACGCGGAGTCTTTCAATCCTCGTTTTGACGGGATAACGGGATTTGCGGGATCAACGAGATCGGATGATTAAAAACACCAGTGGTTTTAATCCCGGATATCCCGCCAATCCCGCGATCCCGTCAAAAGTGGCACCTGAATCTGTCTTGCCACCCCGCAACCAACCCCCTATCCTGATACCACTCGCCAGGGGTGCTCCGCGTTGACCGCAGAGCTGAGACAGTCCCTTGGAACCTGATCGGTCCCGCTATTTGTTCAGCGGGCCGCGTAGGGAGGCGAGCCTGACCAAGCCGTTTACGGCTTAGCACGTCCCCACGTCGCATCGGTCTAGGCACCGCTTCCCGCGTATCAAACGCACTTATAAGGAAGCACGCCATGACCACCACCCATAAACACTACGACCTCCCCGCCATCGGCGGCAACCCCGGCACCACCGCCGATGTCACCACCCCCGGTAGTTTTGCAAATAAACCCGCCATCCTCCCCGGAGCCCGCGGAGCAAAAACTTTCAGCTCACCCGACACGCCCGGCATGCCGCCCGCCTCCGGAAAGACCGCGTGGGACTTCCTCCCCGAAGGCTGGTCCACCAAAGAAATCGAAACCACCGACGCACTCCCCGCCGGCGGACGCAACGCGATCGATACCCCTGACGCGCAATCCGATGGCTTCCTATTCACGCAAGCCGACGGCACGGGACGAATGGTCATCTGCCCCAAAGACTTCGCCCCCATCACCCAACTCGAGTCCGCACGCTTGGGGCTAGTCACCCCCGAGATGACGCGCGTTGCCGAGCGTGAAGACCACCTCAGTGCCGAGCAGATCCGCGATGAGATCGCCGCGGGCCGAATGGTCATCCCCGCCAACAAAGTCGCGCTCGATTACGACCTCGACCCGATGTGCATCGGCCGAGCATCGAAAACAAAAATCAACGCGAACATGGGTGCGAGCCCGATCTCGTCGGACACCGCTGAAGAAGTCGAGAAGCTCAAGTGGGCCGAGCACTGGCAGGCCGACACGGTCATGGACCTGTCCACCGGCGGCGACCTCGACGCCACCCGCGATGCCATCTGCCGAAACGCCACCGTGCCCATCGGCACCGTCCCCATCTACTCCATGATCATCGGCCGCAAGATCGAAGCCCTCAACTACGACATCGTCATGGAAGGCGTCAAGCGACACTGCGAGCAAGGCGTCAGCTACCTCACCATCCACGCCGGTATCCTCAAAGAACACATCAAACTCGCCAAGAACCGCAAGATCGGCCTCGTCTCGCGCGGCGGCTCGCTGCTCGCTAAATGGATGCTCACCCACAACCAAGAGAACCCCTTCAACACCGCGTGGGAAGACATCTGCGACGTCATGCGCGAGTACGACGTGACGTTCTCCATCGGTGACGGCTGTCGGCCCGGCGGCCTCGCGGACGCAACCGACGAGCTCCAACTCGCCGAGCTCGTCGAGATCGCCAACCTCACCGAACGCGCTTGGCGCAAAGGCATCCAGGTCATGGTCGAAGGCCCGGGCCACGTCCCGCTCGACCAGATCGAGTTCAACATGAAAGCCC
>JBGCDC010000151.1:0-17992 GCA_045105055.1 Phycisphaeraceae bacterium
GATCACAGGGTAATTGACGGCGCGCTTGGGGCCGAGCTTTTGGCCGCGATCAAGGATAATCTGGAAGCGCCGATGATGATGCTCGCGTAAAACGCAATGTTTGCAGCGTCTCGCCCGGTGAAACGGTTTGGACGCTGCAAGCCGAAGTTGATTATGGCTTCGCCGAATCGCTGACGACCTACGGGATCATCGGCGTCAAAGTGTGGATTTATAAAGGCATGTACCACGAAGTTAAAGAGGGTGAAATCACCTCCAAAGCCGCTGGTGCTCGACCCCGTGCCCGTGGTCGCCGCTAAGCGACCTGCTGACCGAATTGAACTAACAACACCCCTTCGCAGCAAAACGTCTGCGATGAGTTGGAGCATAAACGATGCCCCTGATGCCAAAAAGAGTGAAGTTCCGCAAGGAACACCGCGGCAAGCTGAAAGGCAATGCCTCCCGTGGCAACTTTGTTGCTTACGGCGAGTACGGCCTACAGCTGACCCAAGGCGGTTGGCTAACCGCGCGACAGATCGAGGCCGGCCGTATTGCCGCTCGTCAGTATGTTTCGCGTGAAGGTAAACTGTTCGTCCGCGTTTTCCCAGATAAGCCGATCTCCAAGAAGCCCTTGGAGCAGCGTATGGGTAAAGGTAAGGCCGAACCAGAGTACTGGGCCGCCCGCGTTAAGCCCGGCACGATCATCTACGAGATCTCGGGTGTCCCGAAGGACTTGGCTAAAGCCGCCTTCGCCCGTGTTGCTCACAAGATGCCGTTCAAGTGTCGCTTCGTGGAGCGTCGCACCGCGTAAACCAAACACGCCGCTACTTGCCTTTACCGGCTTAGCAGGAACATAGCCATGCCAATCAAAAAAGAAGAACTCCACAACATGAGTGACCCGGAGATCGCGGAAGAGACCCAGCGTCTACGCGACCGACTCTACGAACTGCGTCAGCAGGCCGTCACCGAGAAGCTCGAAAACAACCGCGAGCCCGGCAACATCCGCAAGGATATCGCCCGGCTAATGACCGAGAAACGAATGCGCGAAACAGCTAAGGAAACCGCCTGATGTCCGAGACCAACACCAAGAAAGTAACCGGCACCAAGGTCGGCTTTGTCACCAGTAGCAAGCGTGACAAGACCCGCACCGTCGCGGTCGAATACCAGAAGGTCCACGCCAAGTACGGCAAGCGACTGCGTCGACAGGCGAAGTTCCAAGTCCACGACGAGAGCAACGACAGCAACGAAGGCGACCGCGTTGAAATCGCTCAGTGCCGACCACTGAGCAAGACCAAGAGCTGGCGTCTGGTCAAAGTGCTCGAGCGTGCTCCCGAGGCAGTTCAGCACAACGCTGAAGCACCGACCGCCGAGTAAGTCGGCAATTGCGTAGACAACTGATGAAGCGCTGCGGCTTGGCCGCGTAAGAAACAAAGTTAATTACCCGCCGATAGGGCGGAGGAACAAGCGATGATCCAACAAGAATCCAGAGTAGACGTAGCGGACAACAGCGGGGCGAAGATCGCCTATGTGATCCGCGTGCTCGGCCGATCGACCGGCCGTGACAAGTCCACCCGCCCTAGCGCTTCGCTAGGAGACCGCGTGGTTTGCTCGGTCAAGAAGGCGCTGCCTGGCAGCGACATCAAGTCCGGCACGATTGTCAAGGGCGTTGTGGTCCGCACCAACTACCCGGTTCGCCGATCCGACGGCAGCTATGTCCGCTTCGACAAGAACGCCATCGTCCTCATCGACGACAACGGCAACCCCCGCGGAACACGCATTTTTGGTGCCGTCGCCCGTGAGCTCCGTGAACAGAGCTACATGAAGATCGTCTCGCTCGCCAGCGAGGTCGTGTAAACGAACATTACCGTGCGAACCAATCGCACGCCGCGTCATACGACGCATTTGAAAGATAAGGAACTAAACATGGCACGACATATCCGCAAAGATGATGAAGTCATCGTGACCGCTGGCGCTAGCAAAGGCACCCGTGGTCGTGTGGTCCAAGTGTTGACCGGTGAAAACCGTGTGATCGTCGAGGGCGTTAACGTCCGACGTAAGCACGTCAAGCCAACCCAGTCCAACCCGCAAGGCGGCGTCATCTCGGTGTCCATGCCGATCCACATCAGCAACGTATCGCCTGTTGACAAGAACAAAAAACCGACGCGCGTTCGTTTTGAAACCAACGCTGAAGGTGAGAAGGTCCGCGTCGCCGTTACGACCGGCGAGACCCTCTCCGTCCTGAAGAAGGCACGCAAGTAAACAAACAACCACTCGCATAAGCCGATCACGCACATCCCGTGACGCTGCAAGAGAGCAAGACCATGACCCCCCGCATCAAAGCACAATTCGAAGGCCCCGTCCTTGAAAAAATCAAGGCCGACTTTGGCGTCAACAACCCGATGGCGATGCCCAAGTTGGAGAAGATCATCATCACCGTCGGCATGGGCAACCAGCTCGACGGCACGAAGCTTAACCCCAAGGCTCGTGAGCAGGTCATCAGCGACCTCTCCGTGATCACTGGCCAGCGCCCGATCATGAAAAAGGCTAAGAAAGCCGTTTCGAACTTTAAGCTGCGTATCGGCTATGAAGTCGGTGCGATGGTCACCCTACGCGGTGTCCGTATGTGGGAGTTCTACGATCGCTTGGTTAACCTGGCTATGCCCCGTATTAAAGACTTCCGCGGTATGAAGACCACTAGCTTTGACGGCCGAGGAAGCTACTCGTTTGGCTTGACCGAGCAAGGTATCTTCCCTGAAGTCGACATGGCTAACGCCCAATACACCCACGGCATGAACGTCACGCTCGTCTTCAAGAACTCGACCAACGAGATCACCAAGGCCTGCCTGACCGAGATGGGTTTCCCATTCAAAAAGCCTGAAGTCAAGAAGAAGAAAAAGACCAGCTAATCAAGCCGCTTGCGGCTGAGCACTCCGAGTTAAAAACACTCAAGAGATAAACACCTATGAGCTCCAAATCCACCATCATTCGCAACGCACGCGTCAAGAAGACCGTTGCTAAGTATGCTGACCTTCGTCGTAAGCTTAAAGAAGAAGGCGACCAAGAAGGCCTGCAAAAGCTACCCCGCGACGCGAGCCCAACCCGCGTGCGTAACTTGTGCGAGCTGACCGGCCGAAGCCGCGGCGTCTACCGCAAGTTCAAACTCTCCCGCATCAAGATGCGCGAACTCGCCCTCCAAGGCAAAATCCCCGGGATGCGTAAAGCCTCTTGGTAAACACCACCCGGATGATGACTCCGGATGAAGCGCCGTATGGCGACGAACTGAACGAACCATTCGCCCTTGCAAAACGCAGGAGCCCGACCGTATGTCCATGACCGACCCTATTGCTGACATGATCACTCGCATCCGTAACGCGGTGCGTAACCAGGCCGACCAGGTCCGCGTACTCAACTCCAAAGTTGCACGCGGCATCGCTGAGGTCCTCAAGAGTGAGGGCTACATCGAAGGCTTTGATGTGATCGAAGATGGCCGACAAGGCCTGATCCGTATCGACCTCAAGTACGGCCCGGCCGGCGAGCAACTGATCCACGTGTTAAAGCGTGAATCAAAGCCTGGTTGCCGCGTCTACCGCAAGGTCGATGACCTGCCTCGCCCGTTGGCGGGTCTGGGCATCGCGATCCTGACTACGCCTCGCGGCGTGCTCTCCGACCGACAGTGCCGTGAGCACAAGGTCGGCGGCGAACTGCTCTGCACCGTCGAGTAATCAACAAGCCGCCTGCGGCTTAGCAACGCAACCGCACTAACGAAACAACTAACCAAGTTTCGCATTAAGGAAGGTCGGAAAGCCCGGCCGCCTGAAAGGAACCAGCTACGTGTCAAGAAACGGTAAAAAACCAGTCGAGATCGCCAAAGGCGTGACCGTCAAGATCAACGGCGATGAAGTCGCTATCTCCGGGCCAAAGGGCAACCTGTCCTTTCAAACCAAGCCCGAAGTTAAAGTCAGCGTGTCTGACGATGGCAAAGAAGTCAGCGTTGAACGCGCTTCCGAAACACGCTTCGCCCGTGCGATGCACGGCACAACCCGTTCGCTGATCAACAACATGATCATCGGCGTGACCGAGGGCTACACCAAGTCCCTCAAGATCGTCGGCGTTGGTTGGTCAGCCAACCTCGCAGGCAACAAGGTCGAGCTCAATGTTGGCTATGCCGACACACGCGTCGTCGAAGTTCCTCAAGGCATCACTGCTGAGGTCAAGAACCAAGACATTAAGATCAGTGGTGTTGACAAGCAACTGGTTGGCGAGATCGCCGCGAAGATTCGCGAGCACCGCAAGCCAGAGCCCTACAACGGCAAGGGCATTATGTACACAGACGAGAAGGTCCTCCGTAAGCAGGGCAAGGCCTTCGGCGGCTAATTAAAACGAATAAAGCACCGCGGCACGCCGCGTTTGCAAAGGTGAACAACCATGAACGCACAGAAACTCAACAACGTCCGACGCAAGCGTCGCAAGACCGGTATCCGAAAGGCTATCTTTGGCTCACCCGCCAAGCCACGCCTGTCGGTCTATCGCAGCTCCAAGCACATCTACGCCCAGCTAATCGACGACTTCGAAGGCAAGACCCTCGCGTCGGCAAGCACGATCCAGGCGAAGGTCGAAAAGGGTGGTAACGTCGATGCTGCGAAGGAAGTCGGCACCAAGATCGCTGAGGCCGCAAAGGCCGCTGGCATCGACACGATCGCCTTTGACCGCAACGGCTTTAAGTACCACGGCCGAGTCAAAGCCCTTGCAGATGCCGCGCGTGAAGCCGGCCTGAAGTTCTAAAACCTACACAAGACTGAATAACACTGCGGCAAACCTACTCCGCCGCAACTAACCTACGAGACGAATATGGCAGAAGTCCTCGACGAAGCATCAGCACTCGAATCCACGACCGTGGCAATCAACCGTACGGCAACAACCGTCAAAGGTGGCCGTCGTATGAGCTTTAGCGCACTCGTGGTCGTTGGCGACCGCAAGGGTCGTGTCGGCGTGGGCTACGGCAAGGGCCGTGGCGTTCCCGCCGCAATCGAGAAAGCGCAAAAAGCTGCGAAACGAAACATCTTCAAAATCACCAGCCGCGCAGGTACGCTCCCACACCAAGTGACCGGTCGATTTGGTGCAAGCCAAGTCCGCCTCATCCCTGCTGCGCCAGGTACTGGTGTCATCGCTGGTGGTACCGTCCGTGCGGTGCTTGAAATGGCTGGCGTGCAAGACGTTTTGACCAAAGCCTATGGCTCGACCAACGCGATCAACTTGACCAAGGCCGTGGTTCATGGCCTCAAGTCGCTCCGTAGCCGCGAGTCGATCGTCGCTCTGCGTGGTGTCGAAATCGAATCGTCGAGCGTTGATGAAATGCTCGCCGCCAGCAAGAAGCTGATGGAAGAGTCATCGGAGATCGCACCAGCCAAGTCGCTGAAAGAAGCGAACGACTCGATCAAGCCGAAGGAAGAGCCTAAGAAAGAGGAAGCTCCTGCTGAGGAAGTCAAGGCTGAAGACACTGCTGAGGCAACTGAAGAAAAGAAGACTGAAGAAACACCAGCCGAGCCTGTTGCAGAAGTACCTACTGAAGATGCTCCTACAGAAGACAAGCCCGCTGAAGAAGAGAAGAAAGACTGATCGACCTGCATACGCAGGCTTACGATCTCTAACGAAACCGATTGAAAAAACCCGGCATAATTGCCGGACCCTGAAAGGATAGACCCGCCATGATGATCCACGAGATCACCGAGAAAGTCGGACGGCACAAGAAGCGTAAGCGTATTGGCCGCGGCCAAGGTTCTGGCACTGGCAAGACTGCCGGCCGAGGACACAACGGTTACGGTTCGCGTTCGGGTAACTCCAACCCGCACGAAGGTGGCGGCACGCCGCTTTGGAAAGCACTCCCTAAGCGCGGCTTCTCAAACGCGATGTTTAAGAAGCACTTCTCAGTCGTTAACCTGTCGGCGATTGATGCCCGATTCGAAGACGGCGCGGAAGTTAATCCTGAGATGCTGGTCAAGCACGGCCTCATCCGCAGCACCAAGCTTCCCGTCAAGGTGCTTGGTAACGGCGAGACAACCAAGAAGTTCACCATCACCGTGGCGAAGTTCTCTAAGTCTGCTGAAGAAAAGATCACCAAAGCTGGCGGCAGCATTACCGTCGGTTGATGATGAGCTAGGTAGGCTGATGCCTTTTTGATAACGACAGGAAACCGACGGGCAGGACGCCCGTCCTACCCAGGGTCCCATGCTTCAAGCGTTCATCAATATCTGGCGGATCAAAGAGCTCCGTAACAAGCTCTTCTTTACCATCTCAATGCTGGTCATCTATCGCATTGGTTTCTTTATCCCGTTGCCCGGTGTCGACCAGGCTACGCTCAAAGAAGCCATGTCTGATCAGTCCGGTGGCATCGGCTCAGTACTCGCTTACATGCAGATCTTCACGGGTGGCTCGTTGAGCCAGTCGACGATCTTCGGCCTCGGCATCATGCCGTACATCTCTGCGGCCATTATCTTTCAACTTTTGGGTAGTGTCTCCGAACGCCTCAAAGCATTGAAAAAAGAAGGCCCGGTCGGCCAACAAAAAATCCAAGAATACACCCGCTACACCACGGTTGTGCTGTGTGCGGTCCAGGCGTTTTTCTGGCTTCAATACTTGCCACGCATCGGCGCGGTATACCCCGCGTATGTTGGCAGCCCGATCTATTGGGTTTGCGGTGTGCTCGGCCTAACCGCTGGCTCCGTCTTCCTGATGTGGCTTGGTGAGCAGATTGATCGCTTTGGTATCGGTAACGGCATCTCGCTGATCATTACCGCGGGCATCATCGCCTTCATGCCTAACGCGATTATGATGGTCGCTAGCGAGTTCTCCCTCTCGGGTAACAGCACCTATGGCATCATGACGGTCGTCTTCCTGCTGATCGCCTTTGTGGTCGTCGTCGCGGGCTCGGTGATCATCACCCAAGGCCAACGCCGTATCCCGATCCAACAAGCCAAGCACACCCGTGGGCGTCGCGTCTTCGGCGGTCAAAAGAGTTATCTCCCGTTGCGTGTGAACCACGGCGGCGTCATGCCGATCATCTTTGCTTCATCGCTGATGATCTTCCCATCGATCGCGCTGGGTTGGGCCGCTGCTGCAATGCCTAACCCCGACACTGAAGATCTCGGAACCTTCATGTCGTTCACCTCCGCGACGGTTTACTTCCTCAACGACGAACTCGGCAACATGACCGGCTATCTATATGCCCTAGTCTATGTCGTGCTGATCTACTTCTTCAGCTACTTCTGGACGACCGTCCAGTTTAACCCTGAAGAGACCGCGACCAACCTCCGCGATCACGGCAGCTTTATCCCTGGTCTTCGGCCTGGGCCTAGAACTGCTGAGTACCTTGAGACTGTTATGGAGCGGATCACGTACGTCGGTGCGGGTTTCCTTTGTGCCATCGCGATTGTCCCCACGATCGTATCTGGCTACTTCGGTATCCCATTCTTGGTGACGCAGTTCCTCGGTGGAACGGGCTTGCTGATCTGCGTGAGCGTTATGCTGGATTTCGTGCAGCGTATTGACGCACAGCTATTGATGAGAAACTACAAGGGCTTCCTCGGTGGTGGCGAAGGCAGCGGCGGCGGACGTATCCGGCCGACGCGGGGCTAATAGATACAAAGTTGAGCGGGCGGCTGGCTTGGAGTACAATCTTCAATTCGCTGCAAGTCCGCTAGGCAGGGCGATACAGCGAGATGGTAAAGCTTAAAACGCCTGAACAGATTGAAAAAATGCGTGCTGCCGGCAGGGTGGTACGTAAGGTGCATAACCGGATGGCAGAGCTCTGCAAGCCCGGTATCACAACCCGCGAACTCGATGACGAGGCACAGCGGGTGATAGACGAAAGCGGAGCGACGGGCCTCTTTAAGTGGTACCCGACGTACAAGCCCAACACAGGCTTCCCTGCAACGCTCTGCATCTCCGTGAACGAAGAAGTCGTCCACGGAATCGCGAGTGATCGGCAGATCAAAGACGGCGATGTCGTCGGCGTGGACTGCGGCGTAAAGGTGGATGGTTGGTGCGGCGATGCTGCGAATACCATCCTCGTCGGTGATGTAAAAGAAGATGTCAGGCGGATGTGCGAAGCCACAGAACGATGCCTCGAGATCGCGATTGAAAATGTCAGGCCTGGCCGTAAGTGGAGCCAAGTTGCACGCCTGATGCAGAAATATGCGGAGACACGAGGCTACGGCGTCGTCCGCGAGTTTGTAGGACACGGCATCGGCTCGAACATGCACGAAGAGCCAAAGGTGCCCAACTATGTCAGCCGCGAAACGCTTCGCGATGACATCGACCTGCGAGAGGGCGTAGTCCTCGCGATTGAACCGATGCTCACGCTCGGCAGCAGGCAGGTTAAGACACTCAGCGACCAGTGGACGGTCGTGACAACGGACGGGAAGGCTTCGGCTCATTACGAGCACACCGTGGCCGTGACCCGAGACGGAGCCGACGTCCTCACCGACGGACGCTAAGTAAGGCAGGCATTCCTGCCTGCCATTGAATAACGCGGAACCAACCGCAACGGAAAGAAACGTTTGCCCAAAGAAGACTCAATCCAACTCGACGGCGAAGTGATCGACACCCTCCCCAACGCGATGTTCCGCGTTAAGCTGGAAAACGATCACGAAATCATCGCCCACATCTCCGGCAAGATGAGGAAATTTTATATCCGCATCCTCCCTGGTGACCGCGTGACCGTCGAGGTCAGCCCCTATGATGTGACCAAGGGCCGAATCACGTACAGGCACTAAGAGCGGTTCGTATTAACGATCAGCTTTTAGCCAGAGAAGACCAAGACTAGACCAAGATAAGAAAGGCACAAGCCATGAAAATCCTCAGCTCCCTACGCAGCGCCAAGCGTCGTCACGCCGACTGTAAAGTCGTGCGTCGTCGTGGCAAGGTGTTCGTCATCTGTAAAAGCAATCCGAAGTTCAAGGCCCGCCAACGCTGACCTTGTGAAACCACCCCCGAAGCTAGGTTCCCGCCCGACAACAGACTGTTGGGAAAGTGGAACCGACCAACTTCAAGGAAAAGACTATGCCCCGTATCGCAGGAATCGACGTCCCCGACAACAAGCCTCTACGCATCTCGATGCGTTATGTCTATGGCATCGGCCCGAAGTTCGCTGAGGACATCCTCAAGGAAGCGAACCTCGACGGCCAAATGCGTGCCAAGGAACTGACCGAAGACGATATCGCAAAAATCAATGGCATCATTGAAGCGAGCTACGTCATCGAAGGTGCCTTACGTCGCCAAGTGGGGCAGAACATCCAACGCCTCCGCGAGATCCGTAGTTACCGCGGCGACCGCCACCGTCACGGCCTGCCCGTACGCGGTCAGCGCACCCAGACCAACGCTCGTACCCGTAAGGGCCGCAAGAAAACCGTCGCCGGTAAGAAGTCGGTCAAGGGTATGAAATAACGCGTAGCGTTATCTGTGGCGTAAGCCATATTTTTTACTTAATCAACATCCCGATCGCACTGTGCGATCATCACAAGCCAGGACCCCGCCCGGCGAATCGCCAACAGGGAAAGTGGGTCCGCAGCTTAAGGAGCGCCAACCATGGCCAAGAAATCAAAAAAAGTCCGCAAGAATGTGACCCGTGGCGTCGCCCACGTCAAAGCCACCTTCAACAACACCATTGTCACCATCACCGACGTCAACGGCGAGACCCTTTGCTGGGATTCGGCTGGTACGGTCAACTTCAAGGGCTCGCGTAAGTCGACTCCCTTCGCCGCAACCCGCGCAGCTGAGGAAGCCGCTGGCAAGGCCAAGAAGTTCGGCATGCAAGAAGTCGAAGTCAAGGTCCGTGGCGCTGGCCCGGGGCGTGAGTCGGCTGTCACCGCATTGCAGCGTGCTGGCTTGAAGGTCACTGCGATCGAAGACCACACCGCGATCCCGCACAACGGCTGCCGACCCAAGAAGAAACGACGCGTGTAAACGTGAGGCCGACGCGAAGCGTCTCATTACGTAGCAATGGTTTAATGTCCGAGTTTGCTCGGATACAAACAACCACAACCGAGTTGAAGCGTTACACGGAATGCGGTTAAGCCCGCACACTAAGCGCTAAACCAAACCAAACTTTTCCGTGAAAAGAAGCAGACGCGGCTACCGCAGCAGCCGTCGAAGCGTGAATCACGGACTTCTCCCTCCCCTGGACCGCTGCGATCTGATTGGAGCACCCCATGCGTATTCGCTGGCGTGGACTAGAACTTCCCCACCGTGTCATTCCCGACCAAGAGACCTTGTCTGATACCTACGGCAAGTTCACCATCGAACCATTCGAACGCGGCTTCGGCACGACCGTTGGTAACTCGCTTCGCCGTATCCTGCTCTCTTCCTTGCAGGGTGCAGCGATCACCGGCGTTAAGATCAAAGGTGCCGAGCACGAGTTCACTTCGCTCGAAGGCGTCATGGAAGATGTCACCGACGTCATCCTGAACGTCAAGAACATGATCGTCTCGCTCGAAGGCGACGAAGATGCGATGCAAACCATGCGTCTGCAAGCTGAGGGCCCTGGTGAAGTCACCTGTGACCTGATCGAAGCAGATACATCCGTCACGATTCACAACCCCGAAAACCTGCTGGCCACTTTGACCAAGCAGATCGACTTCGACATGGAATTCGTCGTTGAGAAGGGCCGCGGTTACGTGCCTGCTTCCGAGCAGTACGCCAACCCAGGCGAAGAAATCGAAGTTGGCTTGATCCCGGTTGACGCGATCTACTCGCCAGTCACCCGCGTTCGCTACAAGGTCGAAGACACCCGCGTGGGTCAGAAGACCAACTACGACAAGCTGATCCTCGAAGTCTGGACCAACGGCACGGTCACTCCCGAGATGGCACTGGTCGAAGCGGCCAAGATCCTTCGTAAGCACCTCAACCCGTTCGTGCAATACTTCGAGCTGGGCAAAGAGCTGGCTAGCGAATCCGCAGCCGCAGCAGCCCGTGTTGACGAAGACCTCGTCCGCAAGATGCAGATGCCTGTGACGGACCTTGACTTGTCCGTGCGTGCAGCGAACTGCCTGGACGCCGCGAAGGTCGATACGGTTGTTGAGCTCGTCTCGATGACCGAAGCGGAGCTGCTGAAAGTTCGCAGCTTCGGCCGAACGTCGATGCGTGAAGTGAAGCGTAAGCTTTCGGACATGGGCCTAGAGCTAGGGATGGAAATCCCTGAAGAGCTCGAACCTGAGTTCGATCCCGAGCTCGACGGCGCACTTGAGCCTGAGCTGGATCTCGAAGAAGAGAAGACTGCTGAGTAATTGATGCGTCGCGTGGGCTAACACCCGCGCGACGTTTTTGTGGGCCACCAATGCCCCGGGCCTATGTTAGGCCCTTTGCCCCAGCACAAGCCGTTTACGGCTTAGCACCTAAAACCGCGCTGGGAGTGGATCGTCGACGGCAAGTCTCACGCCGATCGACCCGACCAAAAAGGAGCACACGATGAGACACCGCGTATATGGCCGAAAGCTTGGTCGCAAAACGAATCACCGCAGAGCTATGTTCCGCAACATGGCTGTCGCACTCTTCACCCACGGCCAGATCACCACGACCGTGCCCAAGGCCAAGTCCTTGCGTCCCTTCGTTGAGAAGCTGATCACCATGGCCAAGAAGGGCGACCTGCACAACCGCCGCCGTGCGATCAGCACGCTGGGTGGCGACAAGAACATGATGGTTTCTGAAGATGCTGAAGGCGTCGTTCGCAACCGCTTCGGCGAGCTGCAAAAGGCCCCGAAGATTGTCAAGCACCTCTTCGAAGAGATCGCCCCGCGATACGAAGACCGGAACGGCGGTTACACCCGCATCATCCGTCTGGGCCAAAACCGCCTAGGTGATGGCACGGACCTGTGTGTGATCCAACTCGTCGGCGTCGAAGACGAAGACGCACCACAAACCGCTGGCAGCCGAACCCGTCGTGGCAAGGCCAACAAGCGCACCGCATTCGCTGCCAAGCTCGCCAAGGGCGGCAGCGCGACCGCAGTCGCCGAGCCTGAAGAAGAAGCCCCGGCCGAAGAGGCTCCCGCTGTTGAAGAAGCAGGAACCGAAGCTGAAGCACCCGCCGAGGCAGAAGAAGAAAAGAAGGAAGACGCGTAAGCGTTTTCTTAAAGATGTAACTAAAAAACCGGCCACGATTGTGGCCGGTTTTTTTATAGGTTTTTGATGTCACGGTTCGCCGAGGCAAAGGCCTGGCATCATCTTCGTAGATCGCTCTTCACCGCTTCGTAGATGTCTTCATCACTTAGCTTTGAAAGATTGATCCGTATCTCGATGCCGCTATCCATTTCGAGGATGACTTGTTTTCGATTCTCGATACGAACGAATTTTGCAGTGACATTAAACTTGCCATCATTACCCTTCCATGCCCGTATGGGGAAATTGATATTGCGGTCGCGGTCTCCATCAGGGTTTTCTGAGGCGTCTTCGCCGTCTTCCGTGGCTGCGTCTCGGGTTAGGTCTCGGGCCTCTTCCGCCTGCTTCCTACGGTGTTCGAGCATTTTGCGGCGATTTTCTTCTGCGACACGTTGAGCTTCTAGCCGCTGCTGGTTCTCTAAGGCAGCTTGTTTGGCTTGAGCTTCTTGCTTACGTTTAACGATTTCGGGGATCTCGACGGTAAACGTATGAAAGACTGATTGACCGCTAGCGTCGCTGATGGTCGCGATAATTTTGTGGGTTTGCTCTTCCTGCGATCTCGGTACGCGCCAGGTAACGATGCCTCTTGAAGAGACTGTCATCCCAGCAGGTGCCGCATCGAGCGTGTACTTCACACCCCCACGTTTTGATTTGACCTTGATTTCGTAGGTATATGTTTTGCCTAGATTTGCTTCGCTTGGCGCAAGTGAATCCACCACGAGGTAATCGACACCGGAGGCTTCCAATGCCTTGTCTATATCAAACTTTCTCAAGATGATACGGTCGTTAGTTCTCGGGATCGTGGCGATTACTTTTGCCTCTGGGACAAACAAGATGCGCTGTTCCCAGCCAATTTGCTGTCGGTAGTTCGAGCCATTCGCATGAGACACTTCTAGGTCAGGGATAGTGACAAGCGGTCGGCTATCACCAAACATGTACAGCTTGGCAGATTGTGTATCCACGGCGTTCCTACTCGAGCTTGTCGCGGCTTTGCTCATGCTTAGGAAGTATCGCCCGGCGATGGAAGGCACGGCCACGCCGAAGCGCGTTGAGCCGTCGCCAATCTGGCTCATCTCTTCGTTGAGCAATTGGCCGTTTGAGAAAAAGTACTTACCGTCCGCTGAAGGCCATGCCTGGCTGCGGTTGGATCTACCGCCGACCATCTTGATAGAGGTGCCATCGACACGGAATACGCCTGCGCCGCTAACGGCGAATGTGCTTCCGTCTGTTGAGGCATAGATCCTGTTGTAATCTCGGAATGATGCGTGCGGCTGTCGATTGTTGTCCCACTGTGCATCTATTGGCTTCATGGTATTGATGTCAAGCAGGTGGAAGGTGCAGCGATCCAGCGCGCTAGTGCCGTCGGACGTACGTAGTAAGACCGGGCCTTCCGAGCCGGAGCCCATGCCGACGAAATTGATTTTTCCGGTAAACGGGATAGTGGTTGTCAGGTCGCGCTTTAAGTTGTCAAGACGGTATCGCGCGACGACACCCTGGGAAACACTGAATACCAATGCCCGTGTCGCGCCTGCGACAAACTGGGTGTCATCATCCGTCGCGGGGATATAGCCTGTGATGGCTGCCTTGCTGACATCAAATACAGCAATTTTTTTGAGATCGCGGAGATGAAGAAAGATAAATCGACCTGAACCGCCAACAGTAACATTGCTGATGGTGCCGGGCATCTTGATCGCCTGCGTGTCACCGGCCAGCTTTGCCTCGGTCGTGGTGAGCTCTTTGATCGCGGACCCATTGGCAACCGGGGCAGTATCGGTCGCTGCGTTCAAGCTGCCGCCGTCGACATTAAGGTCGAACGTGTGGTATGTCTGCTGGCCCGATTTGTCTGCGACAGAAATGATGACATTGGCTTGGGCTGGTGACTGTCTGGTCGTCGTCCATGTCAATAGGCCTGTCCGAGAGAGCTGCATGCCTTTTGGGGCCGCGTCGAGGGTGTAAACCAGACCTTCGGCTTTTGATTTGACATCGATTTGGTATGACATCTTTTCACCCGCTTTAATCGCAAGCGGTGGCCGCGAGGTGACGATCAGATAATCGATCGAAGAGTTTTTCAAGGCTGCATCAATGTCAAAATGCACCGCATGGATCTTCTGATTAGTTGGGTCAAGTTGGATGATCAGGTTTGCGTTGGGAATTAGGATCAATCGCTTATCAAGCGTCATGGCCATACGCGACCACTTGTCTTCGTCTTTGCTTGCGGACACGAGGTTTGGGATGGTCGCGATGGGGCGGCTATCGCCTTCGAGGTGCAGCGAGACCGTCTCCTTGGTGTTGTTACGATCACCTGAGCGCGTTGTAGTGATATAGAAAGGCCCGTGCTGAGCCGGTATGGCGAAGATGTTTTGGGTCTGCTTCCCGACGCGTCGGAGTTGGCTGGTGAAGATGCCGCTCGCGGTGTAGAGCAGTTTGCCATCGGGTGATGGGATGATGTAACCCACCGAGTCGTGCTCGTAATGCCCTTTCCATTTTGTGTCGAGATTGATGTAGGACTGCAGGCCCGAGGGGGACACGCCAGATTCCCAGACACCGATCACTTGGCCGTTTGCGGAGATGCGAAAGTTACCTCTAGGACTGAACCCGCGGCGCATGGAGTCGGCCTCAAAAGGTATAGATTTCAAGGTTTTCATATCCACAACCTTGCCTTGCCCGTTACGTCCGCTGCCATCGCCCACGATCGCAGGCCCATCGGATGATGAGCCAAGGAGGACTTGGGAGACTTGTCCGCCGAGCTCAATCGTTTGAGCGAGTTCGCGCTTGGCGGTTGCGAGGTCCCAGCGTGCCACGACCCCTTTGTCACCCGATACAGCAATCAGCTTGGTTGCACCCGCGGCAAATTTCGTATCGTCTCCTGCACCGGTCACGTAACCGATGATCTTCAGCTCATTGGTATCGAAGATTGCGATCTTGCGAAGTGATTTCATATGAAGCGCGATATATCTCCCGCCGCCGCCGACGTCGAGATCATCTACTGTTGCTGGCAAGGAGATCGTCTTCTTACCACCCGGGATCGTTGGCGGTTTAATTTCTGGCAGCGTTGATGAGGAGACGCTTGGTGCGTACGAAAAGCCGAGCAGGCCGATTAAGAGAGTGCAGAAGAGGGTTCGGAAGAGAGTGGTCAAGATGAAATCCCCGTTTAAAAGATGTGTGATGGAAGTATCGCTTTGTCAGCCTATTAATCTACTTAATTCTGAGATCTTGTGCTGGAGCGATAAGTAAATTTTGAATATCGTCCTACTGCAGAGCGGCCTTGGAAGGTTGCCGTTAAGCTTGCGGCTCATGAAAATTCTTTTGACGAATGACGATGGCATCGAAGCTGCGGGCCTGCATGCGGTTTATGACGTGATCCAAGACCTTGGCGAGGTGCATGTTGTTGCACCGCTGCGTGTGCAGTCTGCGACGAGCCATGCGATCACGCTGCATCGAGCGATGGCGGTGACGCCTTATGCCTGTGATAAGTTTGAAGGGTTTGCGGTTGATGGTCGGCCTGCGGATTGTGTGAAGCTCGCGTTGGCTGAGCTTGTTGGGCCTGTTGATCTTGTGATCAGCGGGATCAACCATGGCGCGAACGTGGGCATTAACGTCCACTACTCCGGTACGGTCGGTGCCGCGCGGGAAGCCGCGTTTCAAGGTACTCCCGCGATCGCGTTGAGCCTACACCTCGGCGATAAGACGCAAGATCACTACGTCCGTGCTGCGGCGCATGCGCGCACCGCGATTGATGCGGTGCTGAAGGTTGGGGTCGACAAGGGGGTGCTAATGAACATCAACGTGCCGATCTTGGACGAGGGTGCCGAGCCTGTGGGGTTGAAGGCCGTGCCGGTGAACGTATCGCCGATGCACGATCGGTTCAATAAATCCATCGATAGCGCAGGTAGCACGACGTATCAGGCGAAGGACGCGATGGCGTTTACTGATCGCGGTCAAGAAACTGATGTCGATTCAATCTACGCGAAGTACATCACGCTGACGCCGTTGCATTTCGAACAGACGGATACATCATCGCTTAAGCGTTTGCAGGCCTCTCTCAAGTAGCTTGGTTGCATATTGGGCGGTGTGACTTAGGCCGCTTTTCCAAGTCTAAATTACGTGCTAACACCTCTCCCATTCGATGCGGATAAACTTGTTGCATGGCGACCGAACTCTCCAACGAAAGCATCGACGCGACGGGCGAACTTGAAGCGCTGATCCAAGCGGGTGATGGCGAGGTCATTGCTTCGTTTATGCGGTTGCTTCCGCCGGAGGACACGGCGTACACGCTTTCGCACCTCAGCGAAGAGAGCCGGACGAAGCTGTTTCAGGAGCTATCAGGGATCGCGCCGGAGCTTGGTGCCGACCTGCTCGAGCACTTTGTCGATGAGTACGCCGCGACGGTGATCGAGCAGCTTGAGCCTGGGCAAGCGGCGGCGCTGGTCGACGAGATGGACTCGGACGAGCAGGCGGACGTCTTGTCCGAGTTGGCTGACGATGACGCTGAAGCGATCCTTCAGGAGATGGACCCCGCTGAGGCCGACGACGCCCGCGAGCGGATGGGCTATGACGAAGATGTCGCGGGCGGTCTGATGATCACCGAGTACCTCGTGTACAACGAAGGCCAGACCGTTGCAGAAGTCACGCGCGACTTGTTTGAGAAGGCGGAGGAGCATATCGAATTTGAGGTGCGGTACCTCTATGTTGTTGATGATGATTACAGGCTGACGGGCGTTGTCCCGATGCGGTCGTTGGTGTTTGTGCCAAGCTCGCGGAAGATCGAGGCGCAGCAGGTACGCCAGCCAGTGACGGTTGGCGTGCAGACGTCGCTTGATGATTTGCACGACCTCTTTGACCGTGTTGACTTCTCGGCGGTGCCTGTGGTCGATGTCGATGGCAAGTTGGCTGGGGTCGTTCAACGTGCGTCGGTGCAAGAAGCGATCGGCGACCGTGAGTCCGGACAGTTTCTTCGCTTCGGCGGCATCATCGGTGGCGAAGAGCTGCGCTCGATGGGTATCGGTTCACGTGCGGCACGTCGGCTCACTTTCTTGCTGCCGATCATGTTATTACTGCTCGCTTCGGCGACGGTCATTGCGCTGTTTGAGGAAACGGTCAAGACGCTGCCGATCCTTGCGGCGTTCCTGCCGGTGGTCGCGGGGATCTGCGGCAGTGGCGGCAACCAAGCGGTCGCGGTGAGCATCCGCGAACTGTCGCTGGGGTTGATCGATTCGAGTGACTTCATGCTCGTATTTATGAAAGAGCTGCTCGTCGCCTTCATTGTCGGGCTGGTGCTGGGCGTGGTGCTGTTTGTGGTGGTGCTGCTTTGGCAACAGAACGTGTACCTCGCGCTCGTCCTCGGCGGGGCGATCCCGTTTGTGGTGACGGTCAGTAAAACGATCGGCGGGACCGTGCCCGTGCTACTCAAGAAGACCGGCGTCGACCCCGCGATGGCGGCAGGCCCAATCGTGACGACCGTGGTCGACTTAGTCGGCTTCTTCACCGTGCTGATGCTCGCGACGCTGATGATCGATAAGTTATTGTAGGTTTGTTTCGAACCATTTAACCGCCAAGGCGCCAAGGTCGCCAAGGAAGGCAAAAGCGTGGCAGAGGATTTAAAACAAGACGACAAACGCTGGGCCAAGGGTCGGCTGTGGTTTGGTTTGTTCGGCCTTGGAGCTTATGGTGTTTTCCTGTATCTGCTAGTCTTGTTTCACTGGCCTTTAAGGTTTTTTTTCGTATCCGTACCACTACTATTCTTCTTCTCGCTGTTCGTCGCCTGGGCCTCGCCTGATTTTAGTTGGGAGAACCGTGCGGGACGTGGTGGGTACGGCATTGGGTCCGAGATGGATGCGGGTGGCTTCGGTGGTGGTGGCGGTTGCGACTG
>JBGCDC010000152.1:0-5083 GCA_045105055.1 Phycisphaeraceae bacterium
CGACACAAACCCCGAGAAGATCAACCTCGCGGTGGGTGTCTATAAAGACGAGCAAGGCAACACCCCAACCCTCGGCGCGGTGACCGCAGCGGAACGCTGGCTGCTCGACAACGAGCCGACCAAGTCTTATCTGGGTATCGACGGCTCGCCGGGCTACGGCAAGGCGACACGCGAACTGCTCTTTGGTAAGGACAGCGATCTCGTTACCAACGGCCAAGCCGTAACCTTTCAATGCCCCGGCGGCACCGGCGCCCTCCGTGTTGCAGGCGACTACCTTGCAGGCAATCACTCCGGAGCGACGCTTTGGCTGAGCGATCCAACATGGGCGAACCATCACGCGATCTTCCAAGCCGCGGGTTTGCCTACGCAGAGCTACGCCTACCTCGACAGTATCAACAACGTACTTGACTTTGATGCGATGACTGATGCGCTGTCTGCTGTCAAAGCAGGCGACGTCGTCTTGCTCCACGGCTGCTGCCACAACCCCACCGGTGTCGACCCGACGATCGAACAATGGCAAGCTATCGCGACGCTGCTTAAAGACAAGGGCGCACTGCCTTTGATCGACTTCGCCTACCAAGGCTTCGCGGTAGACGTTGATGAAGATGCGGCGGGCTTGCGTGCGGTGCTAGGTGTTTGCGACGAAGTATTGATCTGCTCCAGCTACTCGAAAAACTTCGGCTTGTACCGCGAGCGCGTCGGCGCGTTGACCGTTGTCGCGGGTGATGCAACGATCGCCACCACGGTGCAGAGCCAAGTCAAAACCGCGATCCGCCGTAACTATTCGAACCCGCCCGCACACGGCGCGCTGGTTGTCGAGCGCATCCTTAACGATGCGGCACTCACCGGCCAATGGCTCGATGAACTGACGCAGATGCGTGGCCGAATCAACGGCATGAGAACCAACCTTCGGCAAGCCCTCGACAGCCGAGGTGTGCAGCTCAACGCCAACGGTAACGGCTTTATCGAGCAGCAAAACGGCATGTTCACGATGTCTGGCCTAACTAAAGATCAAGTCGCCAAACTCAAAGCCGAGCACGCGATCTACATTGTCGGCAGCGGCCGAATCAACGTCGCGGGCATCACGCCGAGCAATCTCGACAGGCTTTGTGATGCGGTCGCGGCAGTCGTCGCGTGATTTTTTGTGGGGTTGCTGCGACCCTCGTTTCGAGATTGGCGTAGCATCTTTAGTGACGGTTCTTCTCCGGTGTGGTGGTGCGTAACATGGCCCAATTGAATCGATGGTGGCGGTTTGGCTTGCCGATAGTTGCGCTGGTGTCGCTTTTCTCAGCGGTTCTGGCGGACTTCTTCTTTTACGATCAAATCGTTGGCTGGACACTCGGCGGGTTCGTTGGCTGGCTGTTGCTGTTGTTGGTGTTGCGTAATGGCCGAGCGATGTTGACGGGTAAGCATTGGGTCTGGGGCTGGTCGTTGGTGATCATGACGCTAGGGTTGTGCGTGTCGTTGGTGCTTGAGCCGGGCACGATCGCGGTTGTGCTTTCAATCATGATGCTGACAACGCTTGCGATGTTGGCGCATGGGTGGACAAATCGGGCGTTGGGCTGGCGATGGCTCTGGGAATTGGGCTGGTCTTGGCTGATGGTGTTTACGCGCCCGGTACGCGATAGTCGAGTGGCTAAGCGATGGGTTCGCCGAACGCAAAGCCTTCGCGGCCGAGTGAGTAGCGCAGCTCGCTTAGTGTGGGCATTGGTCGGCATCGCCATCCCGCTTCTCTTAAGCCTTGTTTTCCTCGGCTTATTCGCGCTCGCCAACCCGGTGGTCTCGGATTGGATGAGCACCGGCACGAATAAGGTCGGGGACTTCTTTAGCAATCTGACCGACTACATCACCGTCAGCAGAATGGTGCTGTGGTACTTCGCCGCGTTCGTGTGCTGGGGCTTGCTGAGGCATCGCCCCAAGCGTACGAGTCGTATCGTGAAGCTGGGCCGAAGCGCGATGGGCCATATCACTGGCTCAGCTCATTCGCAGCCGCATACGTCCGATGCTTATGCTGGCGAAGAAAACCCGCACCCCGTCGCCGAAGCAGCTAGTAAGAAGCGCGAAGCCGACGGCGAAGAGCCGGGCGGGATTCCCCTCGAAACCGTGGCACAGCCTGAGCCTAAGCGGACCGCGGGGCAGGACATCTGGGCTTGGCTGGCGGTGAAGTACACCAACTTGATCGTGCGATGCTTGGTCGCGATGAATCTCGTGTTCGCGTTGCAACTTGTACTAGATAGCCGGTATCTCGTGCTGGGGTCGAAGCTGCCTGAGGGCATGGGCTACGCGGAGTATGCACAGCGAGGTGCGTATCCATTGATCGCGACGGCGATCCTTGCCGCGGCGTTGGTGCTCGCGGTGTTTCGTCCTGGCGGCATCGCGCAGCGCAGCAAGCTGGCTGTCTGGCTGGTGCTGATTTGGATCGCGCAGAACATCGTGCTGGTGATCTCGGCGGCGTGGAGGCTGCAAGCCTACGTCGAGATCTATACGTTGACACGCTTGCGCGTCGCGGCGGGGGTCTGGATGCTCATGGTCGCGGGTTGTCTAGCCCTACTGCTTTGGCGGATCGCACGATCACGTGATAACACTTGGCTGACCGCTTGGGCGATGGGCTGGGGGATCGCGGTGCTGTGGGTCTGTAGCTTCGTGCCTTTTGATCCGATGATCGCGGGCTACAACGTCCGTAACTGCAAAGAGATGGGCGGGCAGGCGGGTGTGATTGATGTCGGATACCTGGAACAGCTTGGTCCGGATGCGCTGCCCGCGGTGGCGTATCTCATCGAAAATATGACCGCTGATGCTGCTGCACGACCGGCAAATTTGAATTCTGCGCGTACAAGCGAGGGAGTTGAAGATGCTGCTCCCGATCCGCCATTGGTCTGGTACGACAGTGACTACGAACCCGGGTTCGATCGCGATTACGATCGGTCGCCAGATGTGGTCCCGCTAGCGATTGATGTTTACACGCTCGGCGAGGAATTGGTTGATCTCCGTGCACGCTTATCCAGCGACCTTGCGGAGCAGCTCGATGGCTGGCGCGGCTGGACGGTTCGTCGAGCTTGGCTAGAGCAATCCACCGGCGAGTAACGGCGTCGCCTCGCTGCGGTACAATCTGCCGTTCTATGCAGCACGAAAATATCCCCGGCATCCTTGAAGAAATCCAGCAGCGTATCGGCGCGATGCGTGACTCCATGCGCGTTGAAGAAAACGCCGCCCGCCTCAAAGAACTGGAAGCCAAGATGGCCGAGCCAGGCTTCTGGGACAATCAAGACACAGCGAACGAAATCATCAGCGAGCTCAAGAGCATCAAGGCCCGCATCGACCCGGTCCTAGAGGTCGCCGCGAAGATTGAGGATACGCAGGTTCTCTGGGACATGGCCCAAGAGATGGACGATGAGGGTACGCGCGAAGAAGTCGACGAGCAGATCAACGGCCTACATAAGGATCTCGACAAACTCGAGATGGCGTCGCTGTTGTCCGGCAAGTATGACGGCCGAAACTGCTACCTCACCATCCAATCCGGGGCGGGCGGCACCGAGGCAGACGATTGGTGCGAGATGCTGATGCGCATGTACCTCTACCACTGCGAGAGGCAGGGCTGGGACGTCAGCGAGTACAGCAAAACCCACGGCACCGAGGCGGGTATCAAAGAAGTCAGCCTCTTCATCAAGGGCCCAATGGCGTTCGGCTATCTCGCAACCGAGCGCGGCACGCACCGCCTGGCCCGCGTTAGCCCGTTCAATGCTGAGGGTAAACGCCAAACGAGTTTTTGTACCGTCGATGTCGTTCCTGAATTCCCCGACACCGGTGGAGCGGTGATCGATGAGGAATACTTGGAGATGACCAACTTCGCGCGGTCGTCTGGTCCCGGCGGGCAGAACGTCAACAAGGTCGCCTCGGCGGTTCGCTTGGTCTACCGCACGCCTGACATGAGCCAGTCGATCATGATCGTCTGTTCCGTCGAGCGGAAGCTTGAGCAGAACAAGAAGATCGCGATGAATATGCTGCGCGGCAAGGTTGAGTTGCTAGAAGAAGAAAAGCGACAAGCAGAGAAAGACGCAGCAACCGGCGGCAGTGTCGACCGCGGCTGGGGCAGCCAGATCCGCAGCTACGTCTTCTATGACAACCGCGTCAAAGACCACCGCACCAACTACGAACAGCCCAACCCACAAAACGTCCTCGACGGCGACCTGCAAGGCTTCATCGACGCCGAATTGCAACGCCGTGCCAAGGGCTAAGGGCTTGTCTCACTTCTTTGAGCCAATTAGCGATTGCTTCCAAATTCTGGCCATTGCCTCAGCGGACCAACTTTTAAGGTCTGAGACTTGCCCATCACCAATTTCGACGAGACGAAGTACTCCGTCTTCTCTTTGGATGATGTCAACAGAGTAAAAACTAGACTGAATACGTTCTGCGACTGCATTCACGATATCCGGAACTGCTTCGGTAGTTGGTCCAAATGCCTTGCCCATTATGATGAAATAGCGGCATTCAGTCTCATGTTGCAATGGTTCAACACGTCTCAAGCAGAGGCCGCCTTCGAGTTCACCACGGTAGTCGATGAATTCTGAGATGGCGTGCTCAATATCGTCATAATTTTTTGCTATTGAACCGCGAGAAGTAGTGAGTGATTTGACGTAATCCTTTACGAAGTATTGGTCCCAACTCAATTTTGCTATTTCGGACGAAAAATCACTCCCAGAAGGCAAGATGATGGTTTCAGGCGTTAGGTCCTTTAATACTCCGTACCAATTGGGTAGATGGTGCGTACCGAGATAAGTTTCGAGATCGATGAGTAGTTTTCCGGAAGCAGACGTGACGGCGGCTTCTAGTCGTGAGTACGTTTTAGCATTCATCATCCAGCCACGATAAACAACCGTACTGTCTGATGGCATATTCCTGATTTTTTGCTGCCCATCAATCACCTCGTCCGGGATAGTGGAAACAGTAAAGCCTGCATCTTGAAAAGACTTGTATTGGTTTGCGAAAGTTGGCTCAACTAGCTTTGGCCGAAGCGGGTGCGCAGGGAAGATGAAGTGATAATTTGAGTTATTCATGATATTGCTCTTTTGCTCATGTCATAGCC
>JBGCDC010000153.1:0-8005 GCA_045105055.1 Phycisphaeraceae bacterium
CCTTTCCTCCCTGAGATAGGAAAGCTTCTCTGATTGTGAACAGCTCTGGGACTTTGTGAAAAGTTTCACAAAGTCCTTGCGAATAGTAGGAAATTTGGGACTAATCCGCCCGGCTATACCGATGAGCGAGCCTTCTGCTACCACTACTTATGAGGCTCCTGATGCCGCCGCCAAGGCTTCTCAGGCTGCTGCCGACTATCAAGCGGGCACTACAGATCTCCTTGGAGAGAAGATGGTGCTCAATATGGGACCTTCCCACCCCGCTACCCACGGTGTGCTTAGACTTGTCCTTGGCGGACTTGAGCAGCATGACCAACTCGCCTTGGCTGGAACGCTGATGCAGCAGCGCTGCGGAGTGGTCTGCTTCATTGAGCGCGACCGTCGGCGTCGGCACTGCCTCGCTGTTAGCTAGCACGCTTGCGAATTGACTGGCGAACGTGCAGACTCGCTTGACCGCGTGGTACGCGTCGCCGCGCTGGCCCGCTTCACCCAACGGCGTATCGTTCGACACGGCTAGCTTACCCGTCAAGAACCCAGTGTTACCCCCAGCGTGAAACGGCGACAGGTTGAACTGTGCACCGCTGCCGACCAAGCCCGCGATGCGGTACGCCAGCGTATTCGCAGTGATTTGCTCCGGGACATCTTGCCCCCATTGCGTTTGCTCGGTTGTCTGAAAGTGCGAAACCATCGCGGGCACTTCGGGTTCAACCGCCTCGAGTTGCCGCATCATCGCGGGCAGTGCGATATCGCCTCGCCAGGTATCGATCGTGCCTTCGACCGGCTGCCAAAGATTGTTCGCGTTGGTCAAAGGCACGACGCAGCCGTGCTGCCGCAGCATGCTGACCAATCGCGTGAGATAAACCTGCTCGGGGGCATGGCTCTCCCAAGCGTGCTCGACCTGCATCATCACGATTGGCCCGCCACCCTCGCCTTGATAGCCACCCGCCGCACTGCCTGGCGCGTAGTCATAAGAAGACGATCCTGAGGCTCCGGGTGAGGCGACCTGTAAATCACCGACCTGATCCATCACCGCGCGGAAGTAGCGTGCGACCGCTTCGAGAAAGAGTGGCTCGTTCTCACGGAACTTAACACGGTTGTTCTTTTTATCAGCGACGCCGTGCAGGTACGCGGGCAGACCACCGAAGTCGTACGCGTTCCCGACGCAGGGCCCGGGGCGTAGGATGCAATACAAACCCTCTTCTGCCGCGATCTGAACGAAGTGTCGCAGGTCCAATTCGCCCTCAAAGTCGAACTGTTTAGGCTGTTGCTCGTGAGCTGACCAGATGATCGGGGTCTCAATGCAGTTCAGCCCGGCTTCGCGCGCCGCACGCAGTCGCTCACGCCACTGGCCTCGCGGCGTCAGTGCGTAGTGAATCGACCCACTGACAAGCCAGATGCGTCGGCCGTCGATCGAGAAGCTGCGGTTGTCGTAAGAAACAATGGGCATCAGGCGGTCCTAAAGCGGTTTGTAGCGCAAAAAACATAAGTTACGTCTGAACCTGAACAGTAGGCACGCGTATCAATAAGATCAACTCGATTCGCGCAATCGGCGTAAAATATTCGTGACCTCGCTAATCGCCCGATGAGCAGCTTGTGATGCAATCGTCCACTCTTGTTTTCGTTCCTGTCTCGACCGAGTAGTAGCATGCGGCGACTTGCCAAACAATTGATGCCATACAAGACTTCGCTCGGCCTGCTGGCGGTGCTGGGCTCCCTGTCGCTCGTGGGTTGCTATGGGTCTATGGAACGCTTGGACCAAGACGTCGCCGAGATGATTCAACAGCGCCAGCAACTCGCACTCGGTCAAGAAGGCGTCAGCAGCGCATCGGTCAACACGCCCGATCCGTACGCTGCTGCAAACCTCTACGACGAGCAGCCACAAACGAACAATCCCGCCGCGTCACAGCTGCCCGCCAAGCCGAGATCAGATGAAGCCATCGCGCCAGGACTCAATGACCCGGAGTTAAGTGCGGACGCGATCGAATTGGACCTGCCCTCGCTCTTGGCTTATTCGATCGAGCGTGCTCCTGAGTACCGCCAAGAGAAAGAACGGCTGTTCCTCGCGACGCTCTCGCTAATAATCGAGCGACACCTTTGGGGGCCGCGCTTCTTTAATACATTGTCCGCCGACCTTAGCGGCACACCCGAGTCCGGTGACTACGACACCGCGCTCGATCTCGTCAATGATTTCTCCATTACCCAGCGTCTGCCCTATGGCGGAACCGCTTCCGTTTCCGCGCTCGTCAACTACACCAACCTGCTCCAACAAGCCAGTACAACAACCGCCGCTGACGAGACCCAGTCCACTGGCGTTAACGCATCGATTAATTTGCCGCTCTTGCGGGGGGCGGGGCAGGTCGCGCGGGAAGACTTGATCCAAGCCGAGCGCGACCTGATTTACTCGGTGCGTGAGTTTGAACGCTTCCGCCGTTCGTTCTTTGTCGATATCTCCAACACTTACTTTGGCTTGCTTCAGCAGCAACGCCGTATCCAAAACCAACGGCTGCAGATCGAAGGCCTCGAACGCCTCGCCGAAGAACAAGCCAAGCTGCTTGAGGCCGGACGGATCCCGGGCTTTGAAGCCGCCGACGCCGAGGCACAGGTGCTATTTGGTCAGTCCAATCTCGCGAGCGTCTTGGATAACTACGCATCGTCGCTGGATTCGCTCAAGCTGCGGATCGGCATGCCCGTGCCCCAGTCGCTCAAGATCGTGTCCGCAGAGATCGACGTGCCAAGCCCTGCGCTCGATTCGGCCGAGTCGATCAAAATCGGCCAGCGCGTCAGGCTCGATCTGCAAACGACCTCCGATCAAGTTGCCGACGCGCGCCGGGCGGTCAAGATCGCACGCAACAACCTCAAAGACGACTTCGACCTCAACGCGGGACTCGATCTCAACAGCGATCGCAACTCCGATATCGATGGGATCGATCTGGAGCTAGGTGACAGCGACTACAACATCGGGCTCGAATACTCGGCACCGCTAGACCGCAAGATCGAGTTCGCCCGGTACCGCAGCTCGCTGGTCAACCTCGAACGCGCGGAGCGGGACTACCGTGTCGCGCGAGACCGTGTCGCGCTCGATATACGTGACGCGAGCCGGGAGATTGAGCGTGCGACGCTGACGCTTGAACTCCAGGGGCGAAACGTCCTGCTCGCTGAACGCCGCCTTGAAAACGTCAAGATTCTTCGTCGGCGTGGCGAGGTGCCGCCTCGGCGTCTGATCGAAGCAGAGCAGGACCTGCTCGATGCGAGAAACCGCCGCGACGAAGCGCTGGCCGACTTGCAAACAAGCGTCCTAAACTACTTACTACAGACCGGGCAGATGCGCGTCGATGCGCAGGGCCGTTGGTTAGCGCCCGGTGAGTTGCGGTCCCCTGACCGGGACGTAGAAGATGCTGCCGATGCTCCGGCCGAGATTGAATAAAACATCCAAGCTGTGCGATGGACCGAAAGTGACCTTATGAAGTTGAATGGACGAAAATTGAATCCCGCCAAGCACAAGGGCCTCGCACGCAGCACGACTCTATTCGCGCTCGTGGTGGTCGTATTTGTCGCGGGGATGTGGCTGTTGATGTCCGGCAAGCTTGGTGGCAATGACTCTGCGATGACCGCGGGTGACACGCCTCAATGGGACGAGGTCCGCCTTGAATCGATCCCGATCAAGGTCGTAGCCGAAGGTGACTTGGTTGCCAAGGACGACACCGACATCGTTAATGTGATCGAGCACCGCGACGACGAGCGCATCAAACGTATTGTTGAAGAAGGCACTTGGGTTGAGCAAGGCGACTTCCTGTACGAGCTCAGCGCACCGGGACTCGTCACTGACCATGAAGACTCTGTTGCTAACGTCCGTGAGGGCGAAGCGTCACTTGACGAGGCGAAAGCGAACCTGGAAATCGAGAGCGACACCGCCGCGAGTGCCGAAGCGAAGGCCCGCCTAGAAGTCGAGCTCGCAAGCCTCGCTCATAAGCAATGGGAGCAGGGTACGCACCCGCAACGCGTCCGCGACTTAGGACTCGCGTTTGAAAAAGCACAACGCGAGCTCGAACAGGCCCAACGCGAACTGAAGTTTAGTAAGGAGCTCTTTGACCAAGAGTTCATCAGCCGGACCGAGCTTGAGCAGGATGAGATCCGTTTGATTGAAGCGCAGAACGCCTTGGAAACCGCCAAGCTGGATATCCGTGTTTATGACAACTACGAGAAGGTCAAAAGCGAAAAAGAAATGCTCAGCGATATCAAGCAGGCCGACGAAGAGCTTGCCCGCACGATTAGCAAAAATAAGAACAGACTCAAGCTGTTGAGCGCCAAGGTGAAGAGCGAAGAGAACGAACTGCTTCAGCGTCAGTCGCGGATGGAAGAACTCGAACGGATGCGCAAGGCGATGGTCGTCGAAGCGCCGATCGCTGGGCTGGTGCTCTACTCCTCAACGATCGGCAGCCGACGAGAGCGTTGGTACCCGATGCGTAAAGGGGCTGAGGTGCGTGGCGGTTGGCGCGTGATGGTGATTACGAACACGCGCGAGATGCTGGTGAATCTCTACGTCCATGAGTCGCGCATCAACGATATCGAGCCGGGCCAAAAAGTCGCGGTCACGGTCAACGCTCGTCCCGACGATGTGTTCATGGCGACCGTTATCGAGAAGAAAAATAGCGCGATGCAAGAGAACAGTACGAACCCGCACTTGCGGCAGTATCAAGTCATTGCCGAGATGCCGCCTAACCTTGGTGAAGATATCCGACCGGGTATGAATTGCAGCGCCGAGATCTTTGTACGGGAGATACCCGAGGCCTTGGCCGTTCCCATTCAGTCGGTACACACCGTTGGCGATGAGCACTTTGTTTACGTCCAAGCCGAGGGCAGCAAGGTTCGCAAGCAACCGATCGAAATTGGCGGAGCCAGCGATACGCTCGTCCAAGTCAAAGCCGGGCTTGATGCGGGCACACGTGTTCTGCTGCGAAATCCACGCCCCGGCGAGCTGCTTCGCGACACCCCAACGCCCCAGGCTGTACCCGCTGGGGATAAGTCGGCTGCGGCAACTGACGCGATTTAAAACCCCAAAAATCACGTAATCCTCATCTTGGATGTGAGTGATTGCGCCTCCTCGTCGCTTGGTTTTGCTACACTAAGCGATTCCACTCAGCGAACCGGAGCCCCCGTGCAGGAAGCGATTAACAAAGCCGCCGCCCTCGTCGAAGCCCAGGCGTACATCCGCCGATTCGAGGGTAAGCAGGTCGTCGTCAAGGTCGGCGGGTCCATCATGGATGACCCCGAAGCCCTGACCAACCTGTTACATGATGTGTGTTTCATGCACGCAGTTGGCATGCGCCCGATCGTCGTTCACGGCGGGGGTAAAGGCATCACCGCCGCGATGGAAGCCGCTGGCCTCGAAGCACAATTCGTTCAAGGCCGACGCTACACCGATGACCGGACCTTGGCGATCGCCGAGCACGTCCTAGTCAACGACATCAATGCTGGCATGATTAAGATCATCGAAGAAGAAGGCTACAAAGGCATGGGCCTGCACTCGCTGTCGAGCTGCGTTGTCTTTGGTAAACGCTTGTTCTTAGAGGGCGAAGAAGGCCGACGCATCGACATCGGCTCGGTCGGCGAAGTCACCAAGGTCAATGCCGAGCTGCTTAGCGCGGTGAGCGAAGCGGGAATCATCCCCGTCATCGCGCCGATCGCCCGAGACCAAGCGGGCGGCAAGCTGAACATCAACGCCGACTCGGTTGCCGGGCACGTCGCCGCGGCACTCAAAGCCGAGAAGCTCGTGCTCGTCTCCGATACCCACGGCATCCGTAAATCCGATGACCCCGAAGATCTAGCTAGACATCTAGACCGCAGCGAAATCGACGGTCTGATCGACTCCGGCGTCATCAGCGCGGGCATGCTCCCGAAAGTCGAAGCGTCCTTGACCGCGCTGCAAGGCGGCGTAACGAAGGCGCACATCATCGATGGCCGAATCGCGCACGCACTGCTCCTTGAGGTTTACACCGACGCAGGCGTCGGCACCGAAATCGTTTTGTAATGAACCTGCTTAATGCCCGCTCGAAGGGGCGGCATTTATCCTATTCCCACTTAACTTAGGCGGACACATGTCCAACTCCACCGCCACATCAACCAAGCCCATCACACATTTTCTCAGTGTCAAAGGCTGCTCGCGCGATCAACTCGATCAGATGTTCGACCTGGCCTACAAGCTGCGCGATGAGCGTGAGCAGGGCGTCACCAACGAGCCGATCCTCAAGGGCAAGACGCTTGGCATGTTCTTTGAAAAGCCGTCGCTGCGCACGCGCGTAAGCTTCGAGCAAGGCATGTACGAGCTCGGCGGAAACGCCATCGTGCTAGGCCAAGCCGAAGTGGGCTTGGGCCAGCGTGAGTCCGTCGCTGACTTCACCCGCGTCATGAATGGCATGGTCCAAGGTATCGCCGCGCGTGTCTACGAACATACCAACCTCGTCGAGATGACCGATCACGCGACCGTCCCCGTGATCAACATGCTCAGCGACGTCGCCCACCCGGCGCAAGCGATCGCCGATGCGATGACGATCATGGATGAGTTCGGCCGAGATCTGTCAGGCAAGCATGTCGTCTTCGTTGGCGACGGCAACAACGTCGCGCGATCGCTAGCGATGATCTGTGGCAAGCTCGGTGCGGCGTTTACGCTGGCCAGCCCGCCGGACTATGCGTTGGAGCAGGCGTTTGCCGACAAGGTGATGACCGCGTGCCCGGGCATGGACTTCACGATGTGCCACGACCCGTTCGAGGCCGTTCGCTATGCGGATGCGATCTACGCAGACACGTTCGTCTCGATGGGCCAAGAAGAAGAAAAAGCCAAGCGACTCGCGGTCTTCAAAGACTTCCAAGTCAACGAAAAACTGATGGGCCGGGCCCCGGACCACGCGATCGCGCTGCACTGCCTGCCTGCTTATCGCGGCATCGAGATCACCGACGCCGTCATGGACGGCCCACAGTCCCGCGTCTTCCAACAAGCCCACAACCGGCTTCATGCTCAAAAAGGAATGCTCGCGGTGGTGATGGGGTGAGTCTACGAGTGGTTCGGTTTTATTAACCGCCAAGGCGCCAAGTGCGCCAAGGAAGGCAATGAGCACTACTGCCTTGCCCTCCTTGGCGCACTTGGCGCCTTGGAGGTTCAATAATTCAAATTACATCGATCCCAAACTGCCCCAGCGCCCACATCGTCGCGGCGTAGCACAAGAACATGATCACCGTCGACACTGCCATCGCCCCCGCGAACGGCAGGTGCTTGAGCATCCATGGCAGAATCACGAAGAACGGTAGCGTTGGCAGCACGAACCAGAATACGCTGATCGAGTGCTGCGAGATGACTTCGATGGCTTTGGCTTCGCTGTCACGTTCGACGTAGAGCCAGATGATCGAGAGGTAGGAGACGAGCGGGAGTGAGGCGAGCAATCCGCCGAGGTAGCCGGTGCGCTTAGAGACTTCGGAGATGATGACGATGAGTACGGCGGTGATGGCGACTTTAATGAGTGGGTGCATGTGATGACTCCGGATAGAGATGTATTTGCTTGTTAGCATAAGGTCATGGGACCGGATGTCGAACAAATGAATGCGGTGATGATCGTGGTGGGTTCGCACCTGCGTGCGGAGGAGCGTGATCGGCCGTTGGCCGGTGGGCTCAAGGCTCGCATCGAGCATTGGCGCGAGATGCACGCGGAGCAGTTGGATGTGCCGTTGACGCCTTTGGTCTCCACGGACCTGTGGTACTTGAATCATGCGGACCTGCAGCGTCGCCCGACGATTTGTCTCGGTGGGCCGGGCGTGAATGCGCTGCAGGCAATTAACGCAAATCAGTCTGACGACGAAGCGGCAGAGCAAGACGAACGTCCGCCGGAGGCGATCGAGCCGCGCGTGACGATCATGATCGACCCGGACGACACGCACCTGCGCGTGGGCATCTGGGGTACAGATACTGTCCTTACCGCGAAGGGCATCCAGCTTTTCGAGGCGCGTTACCTCGACG
>JBGCDC010000154.1:0-11283 GCA_045105055.1 Phycisphaeraceae bacterium
TCGCTTTCACCACATGACATGACGAACAAGACACCACGCGCCTTTGGGTTGGGCTTGGCTCGCTCGGCATAGTCGCCCGTCGCCCAGGTGCCGCCGGAGTGTGCGGCGCAGCCCGCGACGAGGTCGGGGTACTTCATCGCGAAGCGGTGCGAATACTGTGACCCGCCAGAAAAACCTCCGATGAAGATTTTGTCGTGCAGCTTGTACTGCTTGCGGAGCATCTTGACGAGGTCGATCGTCTGCTGGTCGCTACCCTGCTGTAGGTACTGGTAGCCATTACTGTCGTAGGTCGGGCCGATGACGATGACGTCGTGATCCTTCACCCAGCCCGCGTAGCCGCCCGCCCCTTTGCCCTTGCCGCGATAGCCATGGACGCCAACGACCAGCGTGTACGTCTTCTGCGAATCAATATTGTCGGGTGTGTAAAGCCAGTAGTCGCGCCCCTGCGCATCTTTGCCCTGCGTCTCCTTTGCGATCACATCGAGCGAGCCTAGGCAAGCACAAACAAGAGCAATAAGAATGAATAAGTGCTGGCGGTGCATACCGACTCCTGCATAAATAGTGACTGGGATAGTGTAGACCAAAAAAAGCCCACGCCGAGATAGCGTGGGCTTCGTGTGGTTTTCAACGGTCCTGCTAAGTCTTGACACCCTTGGGTCGGCCTACGAAGAAGTAGACCAACGCGCCGAGCGGACCCACCAAGGCAATCACCAAGACCCAGATGATCTTGTCGTTCTCTTGCGGGAACTTCTTCGTACAGCAATCGATCAGCATCCATAGCCAAAAGACGAAGAAGACGAGTCCAAAAATACCGAAACAGCACATGACCCCAAGGCCAGCAGCGGCGGCTCCAGCAGAGCCTTGACTGCTGCTAGAGGAGTCAAATACTAATGTTTGATTCTGTGCGAGCGTTAAAAAAGATATGAAAGATTCAGCTAGCATTCAAGGCATCACCTTTCATATCGAACTATAAATTTACGCCGTGAAGCCGGTTGTGAATGCTTCTGCACCCTTCTTTAGTCCTGCGACCACGTCGTCGGTCATGGCTTGAGCCTTGTCGAGCGCGTCGTAAGTTTCCTTGGCTTGGGTCTGGAAGTAGTCGACTAAGCCAGCGGCATATTCCGCGACCTTGTCAACTGGCAGCTTGTCCATGTAACCGGAGCCTGCGGCCCAGATCTGGATGACCTGATCGATCGCGGTCATGGGCTGGTACTGCGGCTGCTTGAGTAGCTCGACCATGCGTGCACCGCGGTCCAGTTGCTTCTGCGTGCCGGCATCGAGGTCGGTGCCGAGTTGTGCAAACGCTTCGAGCTCACGGTACGCAGCGAGGTCAAGACGGAGCGAGCCCGCAACCTTTTTCATCGCCTTAATCTGAGCGGCACCGCCGACGCGAGACACCGAGATACCGACGTTAATCGCTGGGCGGACACCAGCGAAGAACAAGTCAGGTTCGAGGTAGATCTGGCCGTCGGTAATGGAGATGACGTTGGTCGGGATATAGGCCGAGACGTCGCCTTCTTGCGTTTCAATGATGGGCAGCGAGGTGATCGATCCGCCACCGTTGGCGTCGGAGAGCTTGGTCGATCGTTCGAGCAGGCGGGAGTGCAAGTAGAACACGTCGCCTGGGTACGCCTCACGGCCGGGAGGACGACGCAGCAACAGCGAAAGCTGGCGATACGCCACGGCCTGCTTCGAGAGGTCATCGTAAACGACCAGAGCGTGCTTGCCCTTCCACATGAAGTGCTCGGCCATCGCGGTGCCGGAGTAAGGAGCGATGTACTGCATCGGTGCCGCTTCAGCAGCCGAAGCATTGATCACGGTCGTATATTCCATCGCACCGTTTTCACGCAGTGCCTCAACAACACCCGCAACAGTCGACTCCTTCTGACCGACTGCAACGTAGAAGCAGTAGACAGGCTCGTCAGTATCGTGCGTGCGTTTCTGGTTGATGATCGCGTCGATGGCAACAGCGGTCTTACCCGTTTTACGGTCGCCAATAATCAGCTCGCGCTGGCCTCGGCCGACGGGAACCATCGAGTCAACGGCCTTGACGCCAAACTGGAGCGGTTGGCTAACAGGCTGACGTGCCGCGATGCCCGGGGCGATGATATCGACCTTACGCATCTCGGTTTCGCCAGCGATCGGGCCCTTGCCGTCGATCGGCTCACCCAGTGCGTTGACCACTCGGCCAAGCAGCGATTCACCCGTCGGCACGCTCAGTAGTGCGCCAGTGCTCTTGACGGTCATGCCTTCGCGGACGCCGAGGTAGTCGCCGAAGATGACGGCACCGACGATGTCTTCTTCAAGGTTCATGACCTGGCCACGGACAGGCTCACCAGTCGCGGTTTCGAACTCAAGCATCTCGCCAGCCATAGCGTTGGCTAGGCCGTAGATACGCGCGATACCGTCGCCGACTTCGACAACGGTGCCGACTTGGCTGACGTCGAGCTGGGTGTCGTAGTTCGCGACTTCCTGCTTGATAATGCTGGTGATTTCGTCGGTATTGATCTTCATAATTTGATGCCCGCTGTGCGTGGCTAAGGTGGTCAGTTAAGCGCGGCCTGCCGCGATCATCTTGTTCTTCATGCTGCGTAGCTGGCTCGCTACACTGGCGTCGATCAGTTGGTCGCCGATCTTGATTTTGAGTCCGCCGATGAGTGACGGATCGACTTTTTGCGTGAGCGAGACGGTCTTGCCTAGGGCTTGGCCGATTTGCTCCGCAACCTTCTTCGCAGCGTCACTGTCGAGTTCGCTCGCGATAAACGCTTGCACTTCAATGTGCCCGCGATCATCGGAAACCGCGAGCAGGTAGCCCGCCAAGACCTGCTCGAGCGAGCCGAGTCGGTCCTTGTCGCCAATCACGCACATCATCTTGTAGAGCAGGTCGCTGACCTTGCCCTTGAAGACGCGCTCGACGATCTTGGAGCGCTCGCTGTCGCCGATCGCAGGGTTGGTCAGCAGGCGGTTCAGCTCGCTGCCCTCCGCGACCAGCGGCATCAGCTGCTGGACCTCTTGGGCAAGCTCATCGACCTTGCCCTGCTCACGCGCCAGCTCGATCAACGCCTGGGCGTAGACCCTTCCAACGGTGTCGGTTTTCAGTTCGCTGGTGCTCAAAACGCTATTCGCTCCATCCCCGCCCCACTTGGGCAAGGCTTGTTTCGTTGCTGACTCGGCGGTGCCGATCAGCCTGTCTTTGAACCGCTTCCAAAACCGAAGTGGTTTCTCGTCGGTCATCGCTTCGCCTCAGTAGGCCGACACATCGGCCCACGCATCAAACGCCAGACTTGGTCAACTCGGCGAGCGAATCGCTCACGAGTTGCTGCTGATCCGACGCATTAATCTCACGCTTAAGGATTCGGCTGGCGATCTGAGTCGATAGCTCAGCGGTCTGTGCATAGACCTCGCCGAGTGCCGCATCCTTTGCCGAGGCGATCTCCGCCTGGGCACGCTCTTTCATCTTGCCGATCTCGGTCTCGGTCTCAGACTTGATCTTTGCCGCGACCTGCTCAGCACTCTTCTTCGCCTCGTCGATCACGACCTGAGCCTCTTTCTGAGCCTCCGCAATCTTTAATTTGTACTCCGCGACCGACGCCTCGGCATCAGCCTTGGCTTTCTCAGCAGCGGTGAGGTCACCCTCCAGCTTCGCCTCGCGAGCCTTGAGCCCATCGCGGATCACCGGGAAGACAAACTTGGCGAGTACCGCGAGAAGAATGGTGAAGACGAGGAGGTTCCAAATGGCCTCGCCGTATACCAGGTTGAGCGGGCCAACCTTTTCCGCTTTGTGGTCTTTACCATCTTCGGTTGCGTGGGCCCCGTCGGCGTGGTCGTCTGCGGCGAAAGCAACAGACGGCACAGCGGCGAAGCTGAGCAGACCAAGCATCAGCAGTAACGGCATCAGCTTTGAAGTAAACAAGCGCATACGGACTCCAACGGTCGCGGTGTGTGAAGAGAGCGCCCACACGGGCACCCAAGCCAAGGCACTGCGACGCCTTAGATGATCAGGAAGAAGACCAACGCGATAACGGTTGCACCTTCGATAAGTGCGGCCGAGAGGATCATGTTAGTTTGGATGTCACCCTTTGCTTCGGGTTGGCGAGCGATAGCTTCGACGGCCGAGCCACCGATGCGACCGATGCCCAAACCAGCACCAAGGATCACGAGACCAAGGCCGATGCCTTTGCCCCAGTTGCCAGCACCAGCGGCACTAACTTGAGCTTCGAGCATTTCTTCAGTCTGGGCGAAGGCCGGGTCGGCAATCATGACGGTCAGGGCGGTGAGTGCCAAAAGGCAGAGAATCTTACGCATCGGGAGCAATCTCCAAGTAGGAAGTTGAGGTTTCAAAAGTTCTAATCAAGCGGTAGCAGGAGCGACGTGCTCATGCCCGTGTTCTGAAGGATCGTGCAAGACTTCGTCAAGCGACGGGTCGTGCTCTTCGTGTTCGTGGTGGTCATGGCTCACCGCGGTCATCGCGATGAAGAGGGTCGTCAGGAAGGTGAAGATAAACGCCTGAAGGAAGGCGACGAATATCTCGAGGCAGAAGATCGCCACGCTGAGGATCACCATCGGCACACCAACAGCGTAGCCACCCAGCGAGCCTAACGCTTCGGACGCCTGGAAGATCAAGTCGATCAGCACATAGAGCACCAAGTGTCCTGCGAGCATCGTGCCAAACAAACGCAGGGCCAAGACAAACGCCTTGATAAACAAGCCAAGCCACTCGATAAAGAAGAGCATGATGCCGATGGGCATGAGCGCTTTATCGTCCCAACCGATCGGGTTGAAGTGGTTGACGAAGTTCTTGAGGCCGGTCTCTTTGATCCCGATATACAGGATCGCGAAGAATGAGATCAAGGCCAGCGGCGCGTTCACGGCGAGGTTGCTCGTCGCGGTCCCGCCGAAGTTTTTCATCTCGTACGAGCCTTCCATTCCAAGGAACGGCATCGTGATCAATTGCAGGATGTATGGGATAGGGATCAGCCCGAGCAGGTTGCACGTCAGGATGAAGAAGAACAACGTCCAGATCAGCGGGATGTACTTGTCGGTCAGGTGCTTGAGCTGGGGCTTGGCGACGAAGTAGTAGATGAACTCGCAGAGCGCTTCGATAAGCTGAGCGAAACGACCACGGGTGACGAAGTCAGCGGCTTGGGTTTTGCCCGCGGGGTTGATCTTGCCGGACATCCACTTGGCGAGGACAGCGACAACGATCGCTGCAACGAAGGCCATGATCAGGTGGTTGCTGACGGGGACTGGATCGTCCAAAAAAGACAGCTTAAAGCTAAAGGCTTCCTGCGGCAGCACCTTTTCCAGTGGAGTCTTGCTAGCGGCGATCAGTGGCGTCATTAGTCTTGGCGATCACTTTCTACAGTCGAGGGCCGCGCATCAGAGCGGCTTGAAGAAGCGAAACGATACAACAAAATCGTCTCCATTGCCATCAGCACTAAGTACCCAAACAGCGCCGCGAACAACGCTGGCCGTTTCTCAAACCCAAACACTACCACCATCAAACCCACACCCGCGCCCGTCACCACCAAGCGAACCATCAACCCGAGCATCGGCGCCGCGGTCACCGGCACGTTTGGACCCGACGCCATCGCCACAATCGCCCACGCAGCAAGGCCCCCCGCCGCAGCAGACACCATGCCGACCAATGCCGACATCGCGACGAACTGTCCGCCTTGCATCCAACCAACACCAAATGCAAGCACGCAACAAACCACACTGACCATGACGATCAGCGCCAAACTTTTGCCGTGCGGCACCGCTTGAGGCGTCACGAGACTTGCGGGTTGTGGAGAACTCGTTTGGGTCATCCGTTTGATCGGTACTTGACGACGCGGATCAGCGTGGCTGTCACCGCGCCGAGGCCTAGGAACGTTCCAATAAGAATAAAAATCGGCGACGTATCAAAATAATGATCCGCCCAAAGACCAAGCAACACCGGCACCAACACACCACCGGCCAACTCGCTGCCCATGGCAAGGTGCCTAAGCCGATTACCCGAACCTCTGCCAGCTTGATCAGGCATCACGGGCTCCGTAAACCGACAGCCAAAACAAGCACTATTCCAGTGCAGCGGCACCGGCGATGATCTCGCTCAATTCGGTGGTAATCGCGGCCTGGCGTGCACGGTTGAACTGACGCTTGAGCGTCTTACCGACCTTGCCCGCTGCGTCCGTCGCCGCCTTCATCGCGACCATGCGGGCGAGCTGTTCGCTCACCGCTGCTTCGTTAAACGCTTGGTACAAAGACGATTTCACGGTGATGGGCAACAGCTCGCCAAGAAGCTCCTCAGCGCTCGGCGAGAATTCATAGTTCGCCCCAGCGTCGGCGGCACCCGCGGCTTCGCCCGGCTCGGCGTCAGGCGTTGGCGGCTCCAAAGGCAACAACGTCATCACCTCGGGGACCTGCTTGCTCATCGAAACGAACCGCATGTAAGCAACACGCACCGCGTCGTACTTACCCGCGATAAAGTCGTCCATGTATTTCTGGGCGATCGCTTGAACATCGTCATACAAAGGCGTGTCGCCGATGTGATCGTGATAAGTATCAACCTCAAGCCGTGAAAACTTCATCACGGCAATACCCTTCTTACCAACGACTTCAGTGTCGATGTTGGCCTTGCCGATATCGCGGATGTGCTGGACGGCAGGCCGCATCACGTTCGCGTTGTACGAACCGCAAAAGCCGCGACTGGCCGAGAGGATCAAAATCAACTCTTTGCCAACGGGCTTGCTCGGCGGACTGGCCAAAGGCAAGTCCATATCCTCGCCGCCGATCGACGAGGCGACCTCGCCCACGACCTCAGACACCTTACGGGTGTAGGCCTGGGCCTCGGTGGCTCGCTTCTGCAGCTTCTGAAAACGAGCCGAGGCGATCAACTGCATCGTCTTAGTGATGCGCTGGATATTGCCCACGGCCTTGATCCGGCCCTTGATTTCTCGAATATTCGCTGGCATAGGTGGAACATGATAACCGCTGAGCCGAGCGAGGCAATCTCAGGTAAACACGCGACCCCAACACGATCCGATATGCCTTAAATGGTTCGGCTGATTAACCGCCAAGGACGCCAACATCGCAAAGAAAGGCAGTCAAGCAGCAATCCATTTGGCGCTAAGAAGCCTTGCATTCTTCCTATCAGACCAAAAGCCGCCCCGCACTTGCCGAGGCAAAGCACGAAGCGGCTGGAGAAAAGATTCTCTTAAAACGACTGGGCTCAGTAGCGACGGCCGGTGGTGACCCAGACTCGCTCGTAGTAGCCAGCACGGACACAGACCCGGTACGGACGACCGCACGAGTCATAACGCGTCTCGTAAACGGGGCTGTGATAGACCCGTTTCCAGTACCCGCTCTGCGGATGCTGGTAGACCACCGTGGTGTTGCACGAGTTGCTGCTGCGGTGCACAGGCTGGTGGTAGCGCGGCTGGTGATAGTCGCGTGACCGATGCGAACGATCCGAACCGAAGCCAACCGAGAACCGAACGTTGTCGTTGCGGTAGGTGACATTCACTCGGCTGCGTGACGAGTTGCGATGCGAATAGTCACGGTGCGAGTTGTTCCGGTAATGGTTCGAGCCACCATAGGACCGGTTGTTCCAACGATCGCCGTGAGACAAACGGTCGTTATTGCACGAACCCGCGAGTGCGTCGCCGGCCGGGGCAAAGCCCAAACCGATCATCGCGATCACGAGCAAGGCAGCCTGGAAACATTTCGAGCTCAACATGATGCGTTCCTTTCAGAAGTGGTTTAGCGGAGTTTCGCGTGACGAGGCCTCGTGCCACACGGCGCGCCAGGCACACCGCCCAGCTACAAACGCGAGGTGGGCCGCTCCACAAAAGACCGTTGCCCGCCACACCGCAAAGACGCAAGTCTATCGGAAGTAGTTACCAACACAAAGCGCTTTTCCTTATTTTTAAAGGGTTTTCGAGCTATAGCGTGCGATATCACATTATTAGGTACACGTATTAATACGCCCGCTAGATTATTGGGTACACGTACGATGCGTCTCTACACACATCCCAAAAAGAAGCCCACGCTGTGGCAGCGTGGGCTCGAATGACTCAATTTGAATGTCCTATCGCCGCGATCTCACCGCCCGCGACGTTTAAATTTCGCACCGATGCCACGCTTGGGCATCGTCTTGGGCACCTTGCCATCGGGGAACATCGCTTTGAGATCCTCGTCGCTCATACCCTTCTCGTTGTGGTCGGGCTTGACCACGCGGTCCGCGGTCGTGGACTTACCTTCCATGACTTTCTTGATACCCGCTCGCTCATCTTGCACATCCTGAGGCACGCGCCCGGGCTTAAAGGCCGGGTAAGGCATCTGCTCGATGAGCACGCCGACGAGCTTCTCGATGTCGCTGAGCATTTGACCCTGGTCTGGGGATACAAACGACCACGCGGTGCCTCGGCGGCCCGCTCGTGCCGTACGCCCGATGCGGTGGACGTAGACCTCGGGGTCCTCGGGCAGGTCGTAATTAATCACGTGCGTGATGTGCTCGACATCCAGTCCACGCGCCGCTAAGTCGGACGCGACCAGTACGCTGACCTTGTTGTCGCGCATCTGCTGCATGACTTTGGTTCGTTTGGTTTGGTGCAGGTCGCCGTGGATCTCGCGTGCGTCGATGCCTTTGTCCCGCAGATATGTCGCGAGCTTCCGGACCGTCATCTTCGTTCGACAAAACACCACCGTCGTATCTGGCTTCTCGTGCAGCATCAGGTGCAAAAGCAACTGCTTCTTATCCCACCGTTCAACCGGCAGGTGAAGCTGATCCACCATCGACACGGTCAACGCCGCACCCACGGTCGTGATTTTCTCCGCATCCTCATGCATAAACGCACGGGCCAGGCCCTCGATCTCTTTATCCATCGTCGCGGACACAAAAATCGTCTGATGGCTGCCACGCATCTTCCCAAGGATCTTCTTGATGTCGTCGCGGAAGCCGATGTCCAGCATCCGGTCGACCTCGTCCAGCACCACGTAGCGGATATTGCTGAAATCCAGCATCCGTCGGCTATGCAAGTCCATCACACGCCCGGGCGTACCCACCAGAATATGCCCGCCCTTGTCCATCGAGTCCTGCTGACCCTTCATCGACTCGCCGCCGATGATGGATGTGACGCCGATGTTCGTGCCTTGCGCCAAATCCTGGATTTCCTTGGCGATCTGGTTCGCCAGCTCGCGCGTCGGGGCAAGGAGCAGCGCCTGCCCCTTGCTGTCCGGGTACGCGTTGTGCAGGATCGGCAGCGTGAACGCCGCGGTCTTACCCGTGCCCGTCTTCGCCTGACCGATCACGTCCTTACCCGCCAGCGCGACGGGGATCAGCTCCGCTTGGATGTTCGTGGGGTGAACAAAACCGTGGGCCTTAATGCCCGCGAGAACGTCCTCGCGCAGGCCAAGATCGTCGAAAGTGATATCCGTACGGAGCGTATCTGACATGGTATAGAGTCGCCTATGGCCGATAGAAACGTGATTCGGCAGGGTTTTAGCAGCAATAGTGGCAAAACAAGCCCAACAGGGCCGATGTCTTACCGGTGCCCCGTATCCGGCAATCGTGCCGCAGGGCTGGCCGCTTCGTTTCCCTAAAGCGACCTCCGACAACCAAACTATAGAAGGAGTACGCTGGTGATACAAATGTCCAGCCCACTCTCGATCTCAAAGCCTGTCAAGCTAGACGCCCCTTCCCTAGGCGAACTCTCTTGGCTCGAAGTCGACCTCCGCAAAATCGACCAGAACCTTCTGGCCATCCGCGAAGCCGTCGACCACGCATCAACCCTCGACGAGCACGGCAGGCCCCTGCCGCCCTCAGACCAAGCACGCACCATGCTCTGCGCCGTCGTCAAAAAAGACGCCTACGGCCTAGGCTCCGTGCAAATCGCACACCGTCTCGTTAAGCAAGGCGTCGACATGCTCGCCGTCTATTCACCCGACGAGGCCGAGCACCTCATCTCAAACGCTGTCACCGCGCCCATCCTCGTGCTCATGCCCATGCGCGAGCTCAACCGCACCGACGGCCTCTACCGCCACGCCGTCGCCGAGAAGCTCCACCTCTCCATCCACGACACCCGCCAGCTCGCCGAACTCAACAACATCGGCCAGCAGCTCGGCATCAAGCTCCCCTGCCACCTCTACATCGACACCGGCATGTCACGCTCAGGCCTCACCCCCGCCCAAGCCCTCGACGTCCTCCGCTCCACCGATTCGCACAAATACGTCCGCATCGCAGGCGTCTTCACGCACTTCGCCTCAAGCGAAACCAACGCCGAGTTCACCTTCAAACAACTCGACCAGTTCAACGACGTCGTCAAAGAGGCCGGCCCAGCCCTGCCCCCAGACGCCATCCGACACGCCGCCAACACCAAATCCCTCCTCCGCTCAGGTACCACCCACCTCGACATGGTCCGCTTCGGCATCGGGCTCTACGGCTTCGGCGGGGTCCCAGAAGAAGAACCCGGCGCAGGCCCTTGGCTCAGCCAACTCCCCGAACTCGCGCCCGTCGTCCGGTGGTGCTCCCGTGTCATCCATATTCAGCAATACAAAAAACGAACCCCCGTCTCCTACGGCTCCACCCACAAGCTCAAACGAGACGCCGTCCTAGGCATCGTCCCCGTCGGTCACGGCGACGGCTACCCCGTCGCACTCTCCAACAAAGCAGAAGTCCGCGTCCATCCCAAAGACCGCAGTAAGCCCGTCACCAACTGCAAGGTCGTCGGCACCGTCTCCATGGACCAGATCGTCGTCGATCTCACCGACCTGTGCGACGACGTCAAAGCCGACAACAGCTTCCTCCTCGACGCCTGGGCCGAGATCATCAGCCCCGACCGCACCGCCCCCAACAGCCTGCCCAACCTCGCGAAGATCGCCAAGACCAACGCCTACGAGATGCTCTGCCGACTCTCACCGGGCATCCCCAGACGCTATATCTACTGATTTTTAGATATAAAAAGTGCGTAATAGCTCACGGATCGATCCACGCAACCGCACTTTCGAGGGTTACGCTTTTCTCCCACCCCCGATTGGCACCCCACTCACAACGCGCACACACAAACCACTAGCCCCCATCGCAAGATGCGGGTTTCTTTTACATCGCTTCAGCTCCCACCTAGCGACGAGAGCGGTTACAAAACATTGAGCAGCAACGAAATACATCGGCGCTCATAGAAGCCCCAATCCACAACCCCGCGCGCACAATTCGTAACGACCTCAACCCCACCCAACGCCCGCAAAGCAATACGCCTTCGCATCCCAAACCACCACCCCCTCTTTCATGCACGCCCTGCACAC
>JBGCDC010000155.1:0-2858 GCA_045105055.1 Phycisphaeraceae bacterium
GTCTTCCGCCATCAGGCCTAGGTGGTTCGTCGAATCGATCAGGTCTTCGAACATCTTTTGGCCTTCTTCGACCCGGCCGATGCGGACGAGGGCCTTGGCCATCCAGAACGCGCAGATGGTGAAGGCGCTGTTGGTTTCGCCGAAGTCGTCGTGGGCCTTGTAGCGGTAGAGCAGGCCGTCTCGGCCGAGGTCTTCGAGGGTTTTGTCGACGGTTGCGATGTAGCGGGGGTCGTCGGGCTGGCAGAAGCCGTAGTCGAGCATGAGCAGGTTGGACGCGTCCATGTGCTCGCTGCCGTAGGACTGGGTGTAGGCCCCGACCTTTTCGTTCCAGCCGTCCTTCTCGATGTGGGCTTTGATCTCGTCGGCGAGGACGCGATGTTCCTCGGCCCACTCTGTTCGGCCTAGCGCGACGGCGATCTTTACCGCGCGATCGATCGCGACCCAGCACAACACCTTGCTGAAAACGAAGTGCCGCTTCTCGCCACGGATCTCCCAGATGCCGCGGTCCGGCTCTTTCCATTGCCGTTCGACGGCGCGGGTGATCGAGCGGACCTGTGTCCAGACGGTTTCGACATCGTCGAAGCGTCGCGCGAAGTGGGGGAGCGTCTGCCAGATGACGTCCATGACCGCGCCGTAGATGTCGTGCTGTTTCTGGTGGTACGCGGCGTTGCCGGTGCGGACGGGCTTAGAGCCCTCGTAGCCGTCGAGGTGGTCGAGGGTGTGTTCGGTGAGGGTTTTCTCGCCGCGGATGCCGTACATGATCTGGAGTTCGTCGTCCTTGGTCGGGACGGTGTCCATCACCCAATCGACAAAGCGGTGGGCCATGTCGGCGTGGCCGATGCGGCGAAGGACAGACACGGTCATCGAGGCGTCGCGGATCCAGCAGAAGCGATAGTCCCAGTTGCGGACCTCGCCGATGGACTCGGGCAATGAAGTCGTGGGTGCGGCCACGACTGCGCCGGTCGGGCCAAACTGCATGAGTTTGAGCGCGAGTGCCGAGCGGACGACGGTCTCTTGATAACGCGGCGGGCGACACGTTTGTAGCGCCCAGTTGTACCAGTACGCGCGCGTCTTGGTGAGCATGAGCTGGATCAACTCGTGCGAGGGTTCGCGCAGTTTGTCGTTGTAGCTCAGCAGCAGGAAGCGTTCTTCATTGAGTTCTTTGGCCTCTCCGCTTAGTACTTTGTGCACGTCCATGTCGGTGTGCAGGTAGACGGATTCGTAGACTTCCGAGCCGTTGGACTTGTGCTCAACGATGGATTTAATTTTGCCCGGGCCGATGATGCTGCTGGTCGTTTTGTGCTCGGCGAATTCGAGTTGGGGGTCGTAGTTGACGCGGTACTTGGGCTTGCCCCAGATGCGGCGGATGACGCGGACGAAGTCGGCGGGGTTGCAGGGCTCGGGGTCGTTGCCGCTGAGCCGATAGCGGGGCATGAAGTCGATGACCTCGAAGCCGCCTGCGTCGGATTCATAGCGGGTGACGAGGACGTTGGTCGCGTGTTCGTAGCGCTGCCAGATGGCTTTGCCGTCTTCGATGGAGATGCCGAACTTGCCGCCTTTGCCTTTGTGCAAGAGGTCGCAGAAGACGGCGCCGGAGTCGAAGTCGGGCATGCACATGAAGACGACCGAGCCTTCGTGGTCGATGAGCGCGCAGGTCCGGCCGTTGCCGACGACCCCCATGTCGTAGCCGACGGATTTCATCTTGGGCGCGGGCTTGCCGTGCGGGTCCATGCGCCAGGTGGTCGGTTCTTGTATCGGTTTGTCGGTCACAAATGATTCCTGCTATCGGAGGGTAAAACTGCAATCACTATCGGCGGTTAGGGCAGGAATCCTAATCGTTTGCAGACTAACTTCGCGGTCTCGCGCACCAGTTCGAGTTGGTTATCGGCGTGAGCCAGTTCGATGACTTTGCTGCGCAGTGCCGCATCGTCGTTTTGTTGCAAGGCGTTGCCTGCGGCGATGAGTGCGTTACGCTGCATCATGTCGAGCTTGACGCGTTTGAGAGCCGAGCCGATGAACGCTTGCTGTCGATCTTCGGCGGTCCAGTTGAGCACTGTAAGTAGATCAAACCCGTTTGCGTAAGCCTTCGGCGTGTAACGCGGGTGGACCTGCAGGAGATCGTCGCCTTGTGCTGCGGCGTCGGTCCGTCTTCGGTTATGCGGGCAGACGTCTTGGCAGATATCGCACCCCGCCAGCCAATCGCCCATCGGCTCGTGGTATTGCTCGTCGATCGCGCCGCGGTGTTCGAGCGTGAGATAGCTGATGCATTTACGCGCATCAATGCTATAGCCCTCGCTAGCGATCGCGTCGGTCGGGCAGGCATCGATACACCGCGTGCAACTGCCGCAGTGATCCGTCGGCGGCGACAAAGGCTCGGGGAACCCCGCCAATTCGCTGGTCTGCATTGGCAGTGTCGTGACGATCGTCCCCAACAAAAAGTATGAGCCGAAACGCGGATGGATCATCAGCGTGTGCTTGCCCGTCCAGCCCATCCCCGCCCGCGTCGCAAGCTCGCGCTCAAAGATCGGCGCAGTGTCCGTCGTCGCGCGGTACACATGGCCGGGGTATTGTGCTTCCATCGCGTTACAGACTTTGTGCAGCCGCTTCTTCAATACCTTGTGATAATCATCGCCCCAGGCATATTTCGCGACACGGCCAGTCGCCATGCCATCTCCCAACTCTCCCTCTCCACTCTCCCTCACGCCATAAGCATCCGCCACCACGATCACATTCGTGGCGCCTTCGACGAGCTTGCCCGGGTCGCTGCGGATGTCCGCGTGATTGGCGAGGTAGTCCATCGAACCATGCTTGCCCTCGGCGAGCCACTGCGCGAGATGCTTGGCATAGTCGCTCGCCTT
>JBGCDC010000156.1:0-13018 GCA_045105055.1 Phycisphaeraceae bacterium
CTCGGCTCAACCGAGTGTAAACCAATGCACCCTCAAATGTCCAGAACTTTTTTGTGTATCAACAACATAAAATTACGCCGATCACGCGCATGCTGATCACTTCAATTTTACTCTTGCCTGCTCCACTGGATACACCTCTCGATAACGCCTGCTGAATACTCGGGGCTTTTCTATAGACTACTCACGTACGACTTAATCAAGTAGCCAGCAACACAACTGGAGTTTGCGATGCGTTCAATCAATCGCCGAGTATTTCTAGCAAGCACCGCAGCGGCTTTGCCTTTGGCTTACCTGCCGGGCTGCAAGTCGACGAGTCAAGATACGAGCGCAACGTTGTCCGTATCGGGCGCAAGAACGGGCAACCCGATCGCGGTCTCTACTTATTCGTTCTGGCGATTCGGCAAGGCCGGGCGTCGGGCGACGGTGCTCGAGTCGATCGAGCAGGCTGGTGCGATGGGCTTTGATGGCGTCGAAGTGCTCGAAGTTCAGATGGGTGATGACAACGGCCTCGCCGCCAAGCGAGCGATCAAACAAGCCGCGCTACTTGACGGCCTACCCCTCATCGGACTCAGCACACACCAAGGCTTTGTCAGCCCTGACGCCGACAAACGCCAAGCCAACATCGAGCGCACGACGCGCTCGCTCGAACTGGCCTACGACCTGGGCATCCCGACCATGCGCGTCAACACCGGCCGATGGGGGACTAGCCCGAACTTCGACACGCTCATGGCCAACAATGGCATCGAGCCAACGCTCGAAGGCTACACCGACGATCAAGGATTTGCGTGGGTGATCGATGCCTACGGCAAACTCGCCGACGAAGCCGCCAAACGCGGCGTCGTGATGGGGCTTGAAAATCACTGGGGTCTTGGCCGAACTGCATCGGGCGTGATGCGCGTCGTCAACGCGGTCAACTCGCCTTGGCTGCGCACGACGCTCGACACCGGCAACTCACTTACAGATCAGTACACCGAGTATGAAGCACTAGCCAACGACGCGGTGCTCGTACAAGCCAAGACCTACTTCGGCGGTGGCATCTGGTACACCCTCGACATCGACTACGAGCGCGTCGCAAAAATTCTCAAGGCCGCGAACTACAAGGGATTCATCTCGGTCGAGTTCGAGGGTAAAGAGGATTGGAAGACCGGCGTGCCGAAGTCGCTGGCGGTGATGCGCGAGGTTTTTGTTGCATAGCCGAGGCCGGGCTTCAGTCCGGAAATCAAACTTCGTCGATTCGTTTTGCGCGGAAGCCCGGCCTACACAACTTGCTTAGGTTAGTGCTGAGGAAACGGATTGGCTACTCGATAAATTCGGCCCAGATCAGGCAAGCCAGCGAGCTGGCAAATACAACCCCGACGATCTTGAAATAACCTAAGCCTCCGATCCTCACATTGATTATCGTGGATATCAAAACTAGACCAATCGAAAGAAGCAAAAGCAACAAAGCCCCAGTGCGAAGTAACCACTTCGCACTGAGGTTGATATTGCCATTCCCAGAAGATTTGTTGGGCATTGCTATTTAGCGATAGAATTCGACAATCAGGTTCATGTTCACGTCGAACGGGACCTGGTCGGGTGTCGGCGTTGCGACAATTCGTGCGGCGAGGGTCGAGGGGTTGTACTCGAGCCAACCGGGAACCTCGTGGCCGGGCAGGGATTCCATGTTCTCGCGGACGAGCTTGGTGCCGCTGTCCTTCTTCATGGAGATCTCGTCACCGACACTCATCTGATAGGACGGGCGGTCGACCTTCTTGCCGTTGATCTTGATGTGGCCGTGGGCGACCATCTGGCGGGCTTGCCAGATCGTGCGTGCCCAGCCGAGGCGACGGATGACGTTGTCTAGGCGCTGCTCGAGCAGGCGGAGGATGACGGTACCGGTGTTGCCCGGCTTGCGGCCGGCCTCAGCCACGTAGCCACGGAATTGTTTTTCCATGACGTTGTAGTGGAAGCGTAGCTTTTGCTTTTCGTTGAGGCGGACGCCGTAGTCACGCAAGCGACGACCACGGAAGCCGTGCATACCCGGCGGGTTGAGCTGACGCTTTGCGGTGTGCTTAGGGATGTCAGCGATGGGGACGCCGACGCGACGGGAGAGCTTGACTTTGGGGCCTGTGTAGTTGCCCATAATGGATGTACCCTGTTTTTGGCAGGGCCCTCTTGGATGCATCGGCCGCGGCTGCGACGTGGCGGTTTTAGGAAGTTCTGGACGACATTGCCCAGCAATCTTGAGCTAAGCATTATCAGTGATATGACCGAGCGGGTCAACCCGGCAGATCTCGCCAGCTAAGCTTGGAACGATTACAAGCTTATCACGGCTCTGGCGCTTGGCTGATAGGATTCCCGCCTATGGCCAAGCCGCTACGAGCTAACCAATTAATCGCCGAGGTGTTCGGCACCTTTTGCCTGGTCTTCGCGGGCTGCGGAGCCATGGTCGTCGACGAAGTTACCGGCGGAGCGATCGGTCACGCGGGCATCGCGCTGACTTGGGGCCTGATTGTCGCGGCGTTGATCTATTCCATCGGCGATGTCTCCGGGGCCCACATCAACCCAGCCGTGACTGTCGGCTTTTGGCTGGCCAAGCAGTTTCCCGGATACCGAGTTCTGCCGTATGTCACCGCTCAGGTGATCGGGGCGTTTCTTGCGGCGGGAATGCTTCGCGTGCTCTTTCCAACCAGCGAAACGCTCGGCGCGACGGTACCGCACGACATGGGGATGGTTTGGCAGTCGTTTGTACTCGAGGTCTTGCTGACCCTGATCCTGATGTTTGTGATCCTCTGCGTCGCGATCGGGTCTAAGGAGCGTGGCCTAATGGCGGGTATCGCAATCGGCGCGACTGTTGGCTTGGAGGCGATGTTCGCGGGGCCGATCTGCGGCGCATCGATGAACCCCGCGCGATCGCTCGCTCCCGCAATCGTTTCGCTCAACGCTGATGCATTGCAAAGCCTCTGGGCCTACCTCGTCGCCACGCTGCTCGGCGCGTCGTTAGCCGTCCCACTCTGGCGCGTGATTTATTCAGCCGACCATGGCGAGTAGACCGCGGTGTTGTTTCTACGCAACATCCCACACAGGCCGTTGCCCAGTCACTGAAAGTACAGCAACCGAAAGCCTTGATTTCAATCGAATAGAACGCTCAATCGCGGGCTTTACGATTGCATTGGCATCGCCTCAACGATGCGGTAGTTTTCACGCATGCGATCTCACCCGCTATTCATCTCGGCGCTAGGCCTATCCGCCCTGCTACTCGTTGGCTGCCAAACGACTCGTCCGGGCTACAGCCTCCGCGACGTCTCGCCGCTCTACGATGACTTCGGCCACGCCCGATCGCTCGTCCTGACGACCCCCGTCGTCCGCACGTCTCAACGCCCTCAGCCTCATCGCAGCCCGTGGTACGCCGGTCGACGCGACGTCGGGCCATTCGTCACCGCAGGCACCATCTCTCTACGGCAAGAACAAAGCGTCACCTACACCACCGACCGCCAGTTGACCGTCAACGGCCGAGTGTACGATCGCTACGAAGAGACAACCCGCCGACGAACGTATCGAGACAGTACGCGCTAAGTTTTTACGTTGCTGCTTCGCGTTACTTCGCTTCTGCGGCCGTCGCTTGTAGGATGATCCGCTTGGCGCGTTCGGACTTCGGGATGTAGGCTTCACTCTTCACAACTGTGCCATCGGGCAGCGTCGCTATGACGTGATACCAACCCATGAAAACGCGTGACTCGACGTTGCCTCGCTCGTCGCTTGTGCCCGATTCATCGCTATGCCAGAGCTTGGTAAAGAGCGCATCGAGCACCTCGCCCGAAGCCGTCGGCTTACCATCGTCGCCAATCAGAGCCGCATTATTTTCAATGAGATCCTCATCGATAAGACCCGCGAAGTAGATCGCGTCGATGTTTGGCTGAGCGAAGGCCAAGCGGAGTAGTGTTTCTAATTTGATCGCCGCAGCGACGGGTGTTGGCCCACTGACTTCGATCCCCGCAAGCGTGACCGGTACGGGAAGTGGTGCCGCGTACTCGTCCAACATGCGTCTCAACGCGTTGGGCTGGATCGGGCTACGGAACTGCTGCTCGATAGTGACATGATCAAAGGGCACCTGCCGAACTTCGAGCTTCTGGATGGTGCTCACTAGATCACGTCCGGCTTGGAGCGAGATCGCATTACGGACACGCACGCCGAAGCTCGCTTTGGGCTGACGAGCTGCGGCGCGATCAAACATGCGCGGCAACATGCCTTGGCCAAGCTTGCGCTCGATCATGTCTTGTTTCAACACGTCTGCGTATAGGTCGTAGCTGTCGGGCTTAGGGTCGTACAGGCTCACGAGATCAATCCGGGCCAAAATCGCATCGCGCAAGTCCGCTGGGGCGAGCAATGACAGACGGTCATGATTTTGCGCAGGATCCGCAGAGATCACCGGGCCGAAGTGACGATGCAGTGGCTCGATAGCTGCGACCCAATCATTGAGTCTCGCGGTCGCTATCCCCGCATCGGTGTCGGAAGCAATTTGCCAATCCGTATATCGGTCCAGTGCGATCGCGTTGAAGCAGCGATACACCTGAAGCGTACCCATCGCCTTCGGCGGCTTGCGATCACTCGGCAGCGTCAAGCCAAGTGCAAAGTCGTGTCGCTGCTGCACAAGCCGAACCTTTGCCCCTTGAACCGCGCGATCTTGGCGATCCAGCACGATGACGGTCACGTCGGTCTTGCGGTGCTGCTCGATCGCGGCCTGCGACTCATCGACCCATTTGCCCTGAAGGATCTGCGATTCACTGGCATTGGCCAGCACAACACAAACAATCACGAGGAGGCTGACTAGCCATCCACGATTAATGTCCGGATTGTTGTTTTGTTTGGAGCGCTTCACAACAAGACTATCGGCCCGTTTAGCGCGCGTCTGTGAAAGTCACCTGGCGTTATCCGAGGTGTTCGAGGGCCTGGTCGACTGTGGTGATGGGTATGAGCTTCGCGCCCTTGGGCACGCTGACGCCCGTTTGGGTCGGTGCGAGGATGCGGGTAAAGCCTAGGCGGGCCGATTCGCGAATACGCTGCTCGATCTGCTGGCAGTGTCGGACCTCGCCGCCTAGGCCGATCTCGCCGACCGCACAGGTCCCCTCTTGCAGCGTTCGCTCTGAGAATGCGCCAGAGATCGCCAAGGCCAAAGCCAAGTCCGATGCGGGCTCAGCGACCTTCATTCCGCCAACCGAACTCGCAAAAATATCTTGATCGGCTAAGCGTAAGCCGCCCCGCTTTTCAAGTACCGCGATCAGCATCGCCAAGCGCGAACTGTCTAGCCCACTGACTTTTCGTTTCGCGTTGCCGAGGAAACCTGCGGCGGTCAGCGCTTGGATCTCCACCAATAAGCATCGGCTGCCCTGCAGCACCGGGCACACCACGCTCCCCGCCCGCGCCGCGTACTCCTTTGCCAACAGGCCTCGGCCATCCGAAAGCTCGACCAAGCCCTTGCCCGTCATCTCGAATAAGCCGACCTCGAGCGTCGTGCCAAAGCGGTTCTTGATCCCACGGATCACGCGGTGGCTGTGGTAGCGGTCACCCTCAAAGTACAGCACCGCATCGACCATGTGCTCGAGCAGACGCGGCCCCGCAAGAGCACCCTTTTTCGTCACGTGGCCGACCATGAGCAGCGCGTGCCCCGAGAGCTTCGCGTGATGGACGAGTTCCATGCAACAGGTGCGAAGCTGCGTGACACTACCCGGCGCCGCGGTGAGGTCGCCTTTGTAAATCATCTGTACCGAGTCGATCACCAGCACCTGCGGGTCGACTTGTCGGGCCTGCTCAAGGATCCGAGCAAGGTTGGTGTCGGCGAGCACATATAGATTCTCTGGCAGTTCTTGGTCGGCGTGTAATCGGTCGGCCCGCATGCGAAGTTGATGGGCCGACTCTTCACTAGTGACGTACAAAACGCGTTGTCCGGTCTCCGCGAGTTTCGCCGCAGACTGCAGCATCAACGTCGACTTGCCGATCCCCGGGTCACCGCCAATGAGGACCGCTGAGCCGGGCACGAGTCCCCCGCCGCGCTGGTCTTCACCGGTCCCGCCGAGTACCCGATCTAGCTCGTTGATTCCTGTTGTGATTCGGCAGGCCTGGCTGTCGGTCTCGCTGATCTGTGCGATGGGCGCGGCCTTGGCGTGGTTGGCGCTGCTCGTCGCGACGGAGGTGAATGGGTCGGCCTTGCTGCTGCTGCCAGGGCTTTCACGGAACTCTTCGAGCGCATCCCATGCCCCGCAGTCCGGGCACTTGCCCATCCACTTGGGTTGGGTCGCGCCGCAATCGCGACAGAGGAAATGGATCTTTGCTTTGGCCATGCGTGACAGGATACGAATTAAAAGGGCGCTGTGTCACGTATAAATTGCATAGAGCAGCCAGTGGCGTCAAGAACAATCTCAACCCATTGCTGGGCGTCGGTTAGCTGAGCCCTATTGACTGGCTTATGATGTCTTGATGCCTCAATCAACACCGCAAGTTACACCAAGCCAGCGTTTGTTCGGCAAGGTCGCGTTGCTCCTGGTCGTGATCGCACTGATCGGCAACGTCCTCGCCTTCGCCTACCTTCGGCCCTACGGCATCTTGCGTGACCTAAGCCCACTGGCCGAGGCGCGTGAACACATCCACAGCCGATACGTCGGCGAGGTCAATGATCAAGAACTCATCGACGCGGCACTACGCGGCATGGCCAGCGCACTCGGCGACGACTACACCCAATACTTCAGCAACGAAGAGCTCAACATGTTCAACGAACATGTCAGCGGAGAGTTCACGGGCATCGGCGCATCGATCGACATCTATGAAGAACGCCTGCGCATCGTCGCCCCGATGGACAACTCGCCCGCGTGGAATAGCGGCGTCATGCCCGGCGATATCGTCCTTGAAATCGACGGCAAAGACACGCTCGGCATCGACATCTACGAAGCCATGCGCCAACTTAAGGGTAAGGCCGGTACCGATGTCACGATCAAAGTCCGCCACCGCACCGGCGATATCGAAGACATCACGATCACCCGCGACAAAATCCATATCGACTCCGTCACCGGTTACCGCAGAGACCCGGGCAACGGCTACGACTACATGATCGATCCGCAAAACAAGATCGCGTACGTCCGCCTGATCCAGTTCGGAGATACCTCGCTTCAAGAGATCGAAGTTGTCCTAAAAACACTTAAATCCCAAGGCATGACCGCGCTGATACTTGACCTGCGAAACAACGGCGGCGGACTGCTCGATGGCGCGGCAGGGATGGCGGACATCTTCCTCACCGGTGGCCAAACGATCGTCAGTACCAAGGGCAAAGGCGCGGGTACAGAGACGCTTGTCTCATCGGATGCGACACTGCTGCCGGACTTACCGCTGGTGGTGCTGATCAATGAGAACAGCGCGTCCGCGTCTGAGATCTTGGCTGGTGCGATGCTTGATAACGACCGCGCTCTTCTGGTGGGTTCACGCACGTTTGGCAAGGGAAGCGTGCAGCAGTTGCTTCCGCTGAACGGGGGAACGAGCGCGATCAAGCTGACGACCGCCTACTGGTATCTGCCCTCTGGGACGTTGATTCATCGCAAGAAAGATGCGGAGCGTTGGGGTGTGGATCCGTCGCCGGGCAATTTTGTACCGATGGATGATGAGCAGTTGCGGGCGATGCTGATCAAGCGCCGCGAGGCCGAGGTGGATGATCCGTACGCGAAATTAGATGGGCCGGTGACCCCGAAGTGGCTCCGTGAAGAGATGCTGGACGACCCGCTGGCCGCAGCGCTGCAGGCGGCGCAAGAGATGTTGAAATCGGATGAACTGCCTCGCGTTGGAATCGATCGTGATGTCGCGTTGGCCGAGCCGACTCAGCTGCAGCGCTTAGAGACTCGTAAGCAGGAGTTGAGCGACTTGCTTGAGCAGATCGAGCAAGACATCGAGGCGTTGGCGACAGAAGATCAGGCCACGCCATGACGCTGATCCTTGGATTTGAAACAAGTTGCGATGAGACCGCCGCGGCGGTGGTCGAAGACGGACGAATCGTACGCAGCAATGTCGTGAGCACACAGCACGAGTTGCATCAGCGCTTCGGAGGCGTCGTGCCTGAGATCGCCAGTCGAGCGCACCTCGAAAAGCTGTTGCCCGTTGTTAAAGCTTCGCTAAAAGACGCGGGCGTTACGTTGCAACAGCTCGACGCGATCGCGGTGGGTAATCGGCCCGGACTTGTGGGCTCGCTTGTCGTCGGGACTAGCGCGGCGAAGGCGCTGGCCTGGTCGCTCGGGCTACCGTTGATTGGGGTCGATCATGTTCTCGCGCACTTGTATGCGCCGGTGTTGATTGATGGCGAGGCTGTGGATGAAGAGACGGATGCTACGCCGCAAGCGACTCTCGCTTATCCCGCGATTGGGCTCGTGGTGTCGGGCGGGCACACGTCGCTTTATCGGGTCAACGGGCCCGGCGATGTCACGCTGCTGGGCAAGACGATCGACGACGCGGTGGGCGAGGCTTACGACAAGGCCGCGGTCATGCTCAAGGCGGGCTACCCCGGCGGGCCTAAGCTCGACGCGCTTGCACAACGCGGCGACGGCACCGCGCACAAGTTGCCGCGTCCGCTGCTGGGGCCGCAGTCGCTGGACTTTTCCTTCAGTGGCTTGAAGACCGCTCTTCTGTACGCCACGCGCGGCACACCGGTGGGCCGAGGCTCGGCCTCACGTTTCGAGCGTAGTGCGGATGACCTCACCGACCAACAGCGGGCAGACCTGGCGGCGTCGTTTCAATTCGCGGTGGTCGATACGATTGCAACAAAAATCAAGCGCGCCCAGAAACAGCTCGTCGCCGATGGCTGCACACCACAATCGTTAATCATCGGCGGCGGCGTCAGCGCGAACTCATTGCTACGCGAACGCCTGGCTTATCTTGCGGAAAAACTGGATCTAAGATTGCACATTCCGGCGATGGCGATGTGCGTGGACAACGCCGCGATGATCGCAGGGCTCGCGCATGAGCGATTTATCACGCAAGACTTTGACGACTTGTCACTACCCGTCGTTGCGACAACCTCTGCTGATCAGGGCTGACTTGAACCAAGCCTTCACGCGTCCTCTTCGGCTACCTCTGCGACCTCGTCTGTTTCAACCTCGGGTTTGTCTTCACCTTCAACGGTCTCTGCCAGCAGCGCCTTGACTGCTTCTTCGAGCTTGCCGTTGTTGCAGTCCGCGACGCGAAGCTTCCCGGCACGGTCGATGATGTAATAGTCCGAGTAGCCATTGGGCGAGTAGGCGGTCGTCGTTTTGTTGTCGATATCCACGCAGACGGGGTAGTCGATACCGTGCTTCTCGATGGCCTGCTTAATACTTTCTTTGCCTTGGGTCGTCGCGCAGATGCCGATGAGGACGAGGCCTTGCTCGCCGTATTTTTCGATGAGTGTTTTGTTACGCGGGATCGACTTATCGTTGGATGGGCTCCACGTTGCCCAGAAGTCGAGGACGACGACCTTGCCCTTGAGCTGGTCGAGCTCTAACGCTTCGCTGTTGTGCCAGTTGTCGACGGTCAGCGCGGGCGGCTGCTCGTTCTCCTTTTCTAGCCGAGCTAGGCGGGCCCGCTTCTCGGCATCGCCTTCCAACCACGTCGGACGCACGCGGACCTTGCCGCTCTTATCCGCTTCCTCGGCCAGCATCGTCTCAATCACATCCGCGACCTTGTCAGGCTTCAAGCCGATCGCACGGACGATGCCCTCGCGGTCAATCACCGCATACGTCGGGTAAAACAAGATCGGCCAATCCTTGGTGACTTGCTCGCCTTGCACAAACGCGTTGGGGTAGGCGACTTTATTGTCGGCCAAGATCTTCGGCATGGTCGCCGCATCACCACTGGCGCAGACGCCGATGAGTTTTACCCCGTCCTTTGCATACTTCTCTGCAAGCTCATTGTTCTTTGGCATCGCCGCGATACACGGGCCGCACCACGTCGCCCAGAAATCAACGACAACGATGCTGCCCTTCATCTTGGTGACATCGAACTCCCCCGCGACCCAGTCACCGACGGTCAGTGCCGGTGCCTCGGTGCCTTCGAACTTGGTGTGTTCGTCGCCGCGCTCCCAGAACCATTCGTCGGGGAACTCGCCCGCGATCGAAGGGATCGTCATCATCATCAGGACTAGAGCGGTGAGTATCGTTGTGTGAGCTTTCATGTCGGCTCCTTTGGCCTTTGTGACATCGGCGTGTATCCCAATCGTACGCGCAGAGCGTCGTAGAGGTTCGCTACAAATAGACCTGATTAGGATACCCGCCTATGATCGACCCATGGCATTGGAGCTGACATTTTTAGGCACGGGGACCAGCGCGGGCGTGCCGATGATCGGCTGTGATTGCCCTGTCTGCCAATCGCAGGACCCACGAGACAAGCGTGACCGGTCCAGCGTCGTCGTTAAATATCCGCGGCCGCGCAAGTCTGCCAACCACGAAACCGACCTGCCCGATCGGATGACCGTGATGATCGACGCTTCGCCGGAAGTCCGATACCAGTCGATCAAGCACGGCGTCGATTGGCTCGACACGCTTTTTTTCACCCACGCCCACGCCGACCACGTGCTCGGGCTGGACGACCTGCGGCGATTCAACTCAGTGACCGACGGGCCGATCGAGTTCTACGCCGAGCCCGAGGTCATCCAACAGATCAAGCAGATGTTCTCCTACATCTTCAAAGACAAGCACCACTACGACAACGCCTTCGTCGCGAAGCTGATCCCCCTGCCCATCGGGCCGGGCCAGGTCAAGACGATCGGCGAAGCGAAGTGGACGCCCATCCGTCTGATGCACGGCCGACTCCCCATCCTCGGCTACCGCATCGACTGGCACGGCCGATCGATCGCGTACTGCACCGACTGCTCAACTATCCCCCACGAAACGCTGCCGCAGATGCAAGGCCTCGACGTCCTCATCCTCGATGGCTTGCGTGAACGACACCACCCGACACATATGACACTCGATCGTGCCTGCGAATTCGCGGAAGAGATCAACGCGAAACAAACCTACCTCACACACATCGCGCATGATCATTCGCATGAAGAGTTGTTGGAGCGCTTGCCCGAAAGTGTTGAGCCCGCGTACGACGGATTGATGATTTCACTGAACCCTGTCACTGCTGTGTAGCGGGTACCGTGATTAAACTGCGCGCCAACCACGCCAAACCATCGAGATGATTCGACACGTCCGAAATCCTCACCACGACTTCGGCGCCGGAGGAACAGGCGTAAACTCCGGCGGCTCCGTCTCGTGCTCAATCGATTCCATATCCGGATGCTCAAGGCTGATCCGCCCGAGCTTGCCCGACCGCATCTCGCGTAGTAACAGCTCGCCCGCACGATTCAGATCGACCTCGCCTCCGCCGACGAGGCAGCCGCGTTTCTTACCGATCTCTGTGAGCAGTTGGATCGCATCCTCTGGCAGCTCTTTGAGTTTGTACCGCTTCCTCAATTCATGCGGATACGCATCGGCCAGGTACCGCGCGGCGTAAACCGCAACGTCGTCGTAGTCGATCGCCGTGTCCTTGATCGCCCCGCTCACCGCCAAGCGATAGCCCACGTTTTCATCCTCAAACTTAGGCCAAAGGATGCCGGGCGTATCGATAAGGACGATGCCATTCTTCAGGTCGATCTCTTGATTGCCCTTGGTCACCGCAGGTTCATCGCCAACGCTAGCGACACGCTTGCCCCGCAACGCGTTCACGAGCGTGGACTTGCCGACGTTCGGAATACCGACGACGAGGACACGGACCTTCAGCCCTTTTTCGAGTCGCCTTGGCGCAAACTTCTTAACGAGTCGCACCACGCGATCCGCTTCGCCGGGCTCATTGACACTGATCGCAACGGTCTTGACGCCGCGCTGTTTCTCGAACAGCTCACGCCAGGCCTTGGTGACCTGAGGGTCGGCCAAATCGACCTTGTTAAAGACGGTGACGCAAGGCAGATCGCCATTTCGCCCCTCCTCGCCCTTACCCTGAATATCACGCCGAAGCTCATCCAGCAGCGGGTTACTCGACGAAGCGGGCAGCCGAGCATCAAGCATCTCGACCACGACATCACACTTAGGCATCAAGTCGGCAAGCTTCTGCCGCGTCGTATTCATATGTCCGGGGAACCAATTGATAGGCATGAGAGGGAGTTTACCCGACGAGCGTCATCGACAAACGCTGCGCATCTGTGATTCGTGTTCTTGCAAAGGGATCGCTTGTACCTAAACAAGCTGCGCACTAGTATTCCGTGATAAGCAAACGAACCTATTTACTACATCACGGTTAGCTGGCACAATGGAAACACACAAAGAAATAACGCGTAGGGATTTCCTTGCAGGTGCATTTCGCTGGTGGCCGATCCGCGTTTTAGGATGCCTGCTTGCAGGCTTGATCACCGCGTATGTTGCGGTCGGCCTGTGGGAAGCCCGCAACTTCATTGCCGTTGTGCTCATCGTTCTACTGCTCGTCATCCTCACGAGCACGTTGTCCTACGTCATCAGTAGCGATCGCCGCGGGGCCAAGCTTGACGAGCAAACGCGGTTAACACGTTCGCACTGGTCTTATAGTTATCGCGGGCTGTGGGGAGCCGGGATCGGCACCGCAGCGGGCAGCCTAATTGCCTATGGGTTCAAAGGCAGTGATCCAACCGGCGGCCTAATCGCAGGCCTCACACTAGCAAGCTTTGCAAGGTTCGCTCACATCGTCTGGTACAGAAAGTCGCCCTAGCTAACGACCGCCCACATTTGCCCAACGACGCCCGCGCGTGGAATGATGTGGTCGGTGGGTAGCCGACTTCTTCCGTGATAGGCCGGCACCTAAGCAGATTTACGATTGATAGAAACTATGGAATGTGAACACTGTAATGCAAATACGGAGATGTGCGGTTCTCTGACTGCCGTTGATTTCTGGGAATTTCCTGAAGCTCTAGATGGAAAAAGAATACCCTACTATTTATGGGTCTGTGGCGAATGCCTTGAGGCCAAACATGAATGGCGTGATGACTTGTTCCCTGATGAGTGTGCTGCCTGCGGCTCAC
>JBGCDC010000157.1:0-5479 GCA_045105055.1 Phycisphaeraceae bacterium
GTGATGATGCCGAAGATGTCAGGCTTCGAGGTCTGCCGAAAGCTTAAGGCCGACGACGCGACCGCAGAAATCCCCGTCATGATGGTCACCGCGCTCAACGAGCTAGGCGACATCGAGCGCGGCGTCGAAGCGGGTACCGACGAGTTCCTCAGTAAGCCTGTTAACAAGCTCGAACTACTCACACGCGTGAAGTCTTTACTAAGAAGCGCGAAGCTGCGCCAATCTGGCGACGACAAGGACGCGTACATCCGCGACCTTGAACGCATGCTCGGTCAAGACGAAGCGAAGTAACGCGGTTTTACTACGCGGCAAACCGCGTCGCTTCATCTGTCTGAAACATCGATTCTCAATGAAACGCCGCGGCTTGCCGCGTGCTGTCTTTACGCTTCTGTCCCATTCGCTACATCAAAACATCGTTATCGGTTGTTCATCTTTTCCGCGTGTGACGGTTGCGCCACCTGTGCGCCCGGCAAATCGGGTCGAACCAACAAAACACAACGTAAGGGCTGGACTTGTTGCATTTGCCGGCCGATTCACAATCTGGCTGATAGGTGTGTTGCTTATCAGCGAGAGGAGTCGGCAAGAGCCCGCTCCAAAACCTGCCCAGGGGCAGGGCCGCGTCGGGACGGCGCAATAAATGGCAAGGTTAGGTTTTCCCCCCCGGCCTGTGCCGGCCCAAACGCAACGGAGGTTTAAGAGATGAGCCGGATTAACAACAACATCAATTCACTGATCGCACAACGCATCACCGGGCAGCAAAACGCCGCCCTCAGCAAATCGCTCGAGCGACTATCGACCGGGCTGCGGATCAACCGCGGCAGCGACGACCCCGCCGGCCTGATCGCCAGTGAGGTCCTCCGTGGTGAGCAAGCTGCGATCACTGCCGCCATCGGCAACGCCGAACGAGCCGAGCAGTTTGTCGCCACCGCAGAAGGCGGTCTCCAAGAGATCAACGCCCTGCTCACCGAGGTCCAATCCCTCGTCGGCCAATCCGCCAACGAAGCCGGTCTCTCTACCGAAGAAAAAGAAGCGAACCAGCTCCAGATCGACAACATCCTTACAACGATCGACCGCATCGCTTCCACCACATCCTTCCAAGGCACCAAGCTGCTCAACGGCAACTTCGACTTCCAAGTCTCAGGCGTCGCCGGAACCGTGGACAACCTCCAAGTCAACGACGCGAAGATCGGCGCAGACAACGTGGCTGTCCAAGCACTCGTCACACAGTCCGCACAAAACGCCGGCCTGTTCCTCTCACTCGGTGCAACAGGCCTCGACCTCGCCAGCTCGGTCTCGTCGTTCGTCTTCGAGCTCGGCGGCGCAGAAGGCACCCGAGAGTTCAGCTTCGGCTCCGGCGCAACCCTCGCCGACATGGCCACGCAGATCAATACCTTCAAAGACGTCACAGGCGTCTCCGCCGTCGCCTCGGGCAACTACATCGAACTCAAGTCCACCGACTTCGGCTCAGACGACTTCGTCTCCTTCAACGTTACTAACCGCGGCGGACAAGCAGGCGGCGTCGTCACCATGTGCGGTGCAGACGCAGACCTCCTTGGCCCAACCGCTACCAACTTCACCGCCGTCACCTCCGCAGTCCGCGACGAAGGCCAAGACATCGCCGGCACCATCAACGGCATCGCCGCCCGTGGTAACGGCAAGACACTCAGCGTCTCCAGCGACGCACTCTCCGCCAACGTCACACTCACCACCGCCGGCGCACAAGCCACCGGCGCAGTCAACGTCGCAACCCTCACCGGCGGCGGCGCAGAGTTCAACCTCGGTGCGGAAGTCAACCTCAACAACCAGGTCCGCCTCGGCATCGGCTCGGTCGCCGCTCGAGAACTCGGACAGTTCGACGACGGCACGACCGACTACTACCTCGACGACCTCGGCTCATCAGGCGACCTCAACGTCGTCGACGGCGACCTCGCCAAGGCACAGTCCGTCATCGACGGGGCCTTGCGTGAAGTCTCTGGCCAACGCGGCCGACTCGGTGCGTTCCAGAAGAACGTCGTCGGCTCGACGATCAACTCGCTGAGCATCGCGTTCGAGAACATCTCGGCTGCTGAATCCGCGATTCGAGATACGGACTTCGCCGAAGCGACCGCCGAGCTGGCCCGAAACCAGGTCCTCGTCGCCGCGGCGAACCAGGTGCTCGGCATCGCAAACAGCCAGGGCCAGCAGGCCTTGTCATTGCTCTAAGAACTGATCAGAAACAAATTCCGGCATTCCGGGTAGATCAGAAGCCCCCGTCGCAAGGCGGGGGTTTTTCAATAGCAGCCCAAAGCAAAGGTTCCAGCAATACACGATTGCTATGCCGAATTTGGTACGAGCACGACAAAAGCACATCCAACATGATCAGCCGTTAGAGCCGCCTGAGGCATGATTTTGTCTCTATTTTAAATATTGATGTAATGCTTTTGTACTGCAAGACGCTAAGATAAGGACGCGGCAGGCCATTTCTTGGCCTTTGCTGTGTCACTCGCATTCTCTTGGCTTTGCTGCTGCATTGAAAAATCTATCTACAGGGACCCTCTCATGGAACGTCACTCCTCTAAACGCTACGCATTTACACTCATCGAGCTGCTTGTCGTGATCTCGATCATTGCACTGCTCATCGCGATCCTGCTGCCCGCGCTCGGCTCCGCTCGTGAGTCGGCACGCAAGCTCCAGAACATGTCACAGATCCGTGGCATTCAGCAAGGATTCTTCATCCACAGCCAAGACAACAAGGGCTGGTTCGCAGGGATCGAAAGCAAAGGCGCCCAAGGCGACGGTATGCAGACATTCATCGATGCCGACACCATCGACAACTGGAACGACGGCGGCGGCGTCGCGGGAGCCTATGTCGAAGCTCGCTGGATCACCCTACTCAACGGCGACTTTGTTCCACCGGACTACCTCGTCAGCCCCGCTGAGATTCGTGAGAGCATTCAGCCATTCGTCGATGGACAAACTTACACGGTAGGCCAGTACTTCTCTTCGTTTGCCCTGCCTCTATTGGTCAACTCTCAGAACCGCAACATCGTTGCCACAGGCCGAGCAGGCGAGTGGCGCGACAACGCCAACGGCGGCTCACCAGTCGCATCCGATCGACTACTCAATGCGCCCGGAGTGGACAACAGGGACGACGAAAGACACCAGAGCATCTGGATGGACAAGGTCGGCAAATGGCAAGGATCGATCAGCTACAACGACAACAGCACCGAGTTCATCAATACCGCAGAAATCAGCCGAACCGATTTCCTAGGCGACAAACCCGTCGGCTATGAGAGCCTCTTTATCGACGGCAACATCGACATCGCGGCCAGCGGCCTGGGTTACTACTACAACGCTAAACAGATCGCCGAAGGCTGGATGACGCTCAAGCTAACGAGCCCATAAGTTTCAGCACTGTTGCGATAAGGTTTGTAGACAAAAGCACTCGTTTCGACGATGCACTACAACCCTACCCTCCACGGACCAATCAAATCACACAACGTGCGTTATAGAACGCGTGTTGTGTGATTTATCTTTAGGTGATAAAAATACTCGCGCAACACTGCGATTCAGCTGTCAAAATCGCTGGCATGAAGAACAACGCAAGCTCACTGCCGATTGCTTGCTGTATCTAAAACCAAACCCTGACTACTTTCCTTCCCAAACCAAATCACTGTGAGATTGCAATGCTTAGAAGCATCTTTAAGCCGACAGGTTTGTATTTAGCCTTTTTGACTCTTGCGCTCGCGACCATCGCGGGCCCTGCCACTGGGCAAACGTTCCTAGGCGAGCTGACGGACAAGACTCCCACGCTAGACAACGGCTCGCCGTATAACTTCTATAACTTGCGATGCGAGGGTGGCGAAGCGATCCGGATCTCGTTCCTTGACCCAGCGTTTGAAGGCTACATGATGATCAAAGCGCCTCACAAGACGCAGCAGGTCAGCCTCCAACCGCAACTCCTCCCCGAGCCCGGCACGTTCTTCGACCTCATCGCAGAACACCCCGGCGAGTACAGAATCTCAGTCGTCGGCCGACGCGCGGGCGAGTTCGGCTCGTACAAACTCGACATCCAACCGCTCACACAAGGCAAGTGGGTCACCAAGGAACAGGTCGAAACACTGATCCAGAACGGCGAGTCCAAGATGATGTTCATGAGCATGGATTTCACCGGCCGAGTCCTCGCCTACTCCAGAGGCAATCAGCCAACGCTCGCCTTTAATCGCAGCACAGCACGCGGCAGCATCGGCCCAAGTGAACCTTTTGGCCAGGCCGGCAGCGCCTTGGTGAACACACGCCTGAAGGGCTTTAGCCGACCCATCGTGACCGCTACGTTCCTCGGCGAGGTAAAAGGCGACACGATGAAGTGGGCGGTGCAGAACTACGTGTCTCAAGAGCGGATCGAAAAGCAACGCAGAATCGCGCCCGAGGTGCAGTTCTACACGCAGTTCCCCGAGCAAGGCCCGCAAGAAGCCAGCTTCACGATCGAGCTTGGAAAGGGTCAGTATTTCTTTGGTTACGTCGCGCACCCCGGCAAAGTCAAACCCGAGCCCAAAGGTGCCGACGGCGAACGCCCCGCATCAACCCTCGACTATGTCGTGTCGATGACGGGGCCCGATGGGGTAAACGTTGAAGAAAGCGCCTCGCCGTATTCCGCTGAAGTGCGCGCACCTGTCGATGGGATCTATACATTCACCGTCAAAGCCGGGGAACGGCCGCTGCCCGCGGACTTCACCGTCGCGTATCAGCAAGGCCGATCAGTGCCCGCGCTCGATGCGCCGGTCGCTTGGTCAACGAGGCGTGCCCGCGCGATCCTTGAAGGCAAGCTCGATCAATCAAGTAAAAACGACAACAAGCGCCGTTATCAAACATTTAAGATCAAGGTAAAAGCGGGCGACCGCGTCGTTGCAGATGTGTGGTCCCAAGACTTTAAGCCCTCGGTCATGCTCGCCACGCCCGACAAACGCGAGATCAGGAACGAGGCTATCAACGACTCAAGCATGCATGCCTTCGCGAGCTTTATCGCCAAGGAAGACGGCCTATGCACACTGCATGTCATTGGACGAACGCCCGAAGACGCCGGATCGTTCAAGGTCAGTCTCGCAGTCCTCGACGCCAAAGGCGGAAAAAGCATCATCCCCGCCGATCCGTTGGCACGCTAAGACGAGACTCAGACCGACTGCAGCCTACGCATGGTAAAGGCCGACAAAAAATCGGCAAAGAAAGCAAAACCCAGGACGATCGCTACGACGAAGATCAGTGATATCGAATAAAAACTAGGCGTATTTTCAGATCGAAGACCGTCGCCTGAGTTAGATTAATGGTATCCGACACCTTTATCCCTCCCCGTGACAGAAAAGGGGTCGGGAGTCGTTTTTTGTGTTGAGTCAAAACGACTCCCGCCCCCTTTTCCAGGTCCTGCCGTCAAAACGACTCCCGACCCCTTTTCTTCCCCCACCCTTGGCGACCCAGAACGGGTGGCCACCCGTGGATGTGACCG
>JBGCDC010000158.1:0-3140 GCA_045105055.1 Phycisphaeraceae bacterium
CTTCTTTAGGGAAACGTGCACGTCTCGGAATGTGTCTGAGGACTCGTCGTGTTTGACCTGTAGTGGTTTGAGCGTTGCCTCCAGCGTCGCCTGGCGCTGGCGGTCGACATCGGATTGCCACAACATGAAGGGCGGGTAAGCGCAGGCGGCGGTGAAGTTGTTTGGGTAGACGCCGCGTTCTTGATCGACGGAGTTGAAGTACGCCCAAGTTGCGAAGTAGTCTTCTTGCGAGAGCGGGTCGTACTTGTGGTCGTGGCAGCGTGCACAGGTATAGGTCTGAGCCATGAAGACCGTGCCGATGGTTTCGATGCGGTCGGCGACGGCTTCGACGAGATACTCTTCGTTGAGTGCGCCGCCTTCGTCGTTGATGTTGTGCATGCGACAGAAGCCAGACGCGAGGATCTGCTCTTGGGTCGCATTGGGTATGAGGTCTCCCGCGAGTTGCTCGGTCACGAACTGGTCGTAAGGCAGGTTGCGGTTAAACGCCTCGATGACCCACTGACGCCAGGGCCAAGCGGTTCGGATGTTGTCGTGGTGAAAGCCGTTGGTGTCGCCGTAGCGCGCCGCGTCGAGCCAGATGAGGGCGAGCCGCTCACCGAAGTGCGGGCTTGCCAGTAAGCGGTCGACGACTTTGTCATAGGCATCGGGTGACTTGTCCGCGATAAACGCATCGATCTCTGCGGGCGTCGGAGGCAGGCCAATCAGGTCGAGCGTGACCCTGCGGACCAGCGTCGCTCGGTCCGCTTCTTGTGAGGGGGTCAGGCCAGCCTTCTCAAGGCGAGCCGCGATGAAGCGGTCGATGTTGTTCTGGGCCCACTTTTCACTTTCACCACTTAGCTCGGGAACCGCCGCCTTGATCGGCGTTTGGTAAGCCCAGTGGCCCTCGTACTCGGCACCTTCGTTGATCCATCGCTTGAGTAGTTCGACTTCGTCAGCCGAGACAGTCACGTGAGCGCTGGGCGGGGGCATCACGATGTTCGGCTTGGTGGCTATGACGCGTTTGATGACTTCAGAGTTGGCCGCGTCGCCGGGAATGATCGGCACCTTGCCGCTGGCCTCCGCGGGAACGACAGCACCTTCACGGACGTCCAAGCGGAAGCCGCCTGCGTTCACGGCGACCGCTGCGTCGGGACCATGGCAAGCGAAGCATTTGTCCGAAAGGATCGGCCGAATGTCGCGGTTAAACGAGATCGGGCTTTCGGCACCGGCCTTATCGGCGGCGGGTATGACCGAGTTCGTCGACTCTTGGGTCACGTTAACCGTAGGCCAAGCCAGGACCGCCGCAACCCCCACACACCCTACGGCAGCGAGCCAAGCAAAGGGACGGTGTAACAGGCGGGCTTTGGTTGAATCGGAGTGATCAGTCATCGCTTATGTGTTCTTCGTATGGTCGGTTTGTAATGACAGTGTTCGGCCAAGTTCGAGTCGCTTGCTTCTAGGCATTCCGCTGAGGTATCAATCGACACGATCAAAGTGTCTTCTACATGTTCTACTTAGTGGTCTCGAGCTCATCTTTTAAATCTTAGTTTACGCCTAATTTTTACCGCTGTGTTCGAGTTTTGCATCACTTGTAAAGAAATGCGAACGCACGCCAGCTAATGGGAAACATCCATACCCGACTACCTTATGTAGATGCCACGCATACAGATGTGTTACAGGCTTTACCAGCGTGAAACGCAGGTGATATCGTCGGTCCGCTCGCCTGGGCTGGTGTTGCGTCGGAGGGTGATAATGGGGGCGTGAGCGGGGCAGAACATGCGTAGCCGAAGGCTCGTGCCAAACAGCCCGGTCATTCCCAATCCCCGGCTCACCACGCCCAGCGTATCTCTGTGTCGCAGCACACCCGAGGATAGGTGTAGTGGCAGGTCTGACGCGTTGTACAGCGGCAGGTTGAACGGTAGTCGCAGCTGCCCGCCATGGGTATGGCCCGAGAGCATCAGATTCGCCGCGAGGGCATTAGCCATGGGTAGGAAGTCGGGCCGATGCGAGAGCACGAGCCGAAGCCTCGCGTCGTGGTCGTCTCGAGTGGTCGGCAGATTTGCCACAGCTCGGGCAGCGGTGATGGGCTCGGGATCGATGTTCGCGTTGGTGCAGCGCAGGCCGACGATCTCGATCGGTTTCTCGGACAGCGCGACCGCCTCGTCGTTGAGCCAGTTGATGGGCAGTTCTTGGAGCTGTTCGATGAGACCGGGTGTGTCGTGATTCCCAAAGATGCCATACCAGCCGAGCTTGGGTTTGACTGCTGCGGTGAGGTCCCTGAGGTAGGGCAAGGCTTGTGACTCGCGCGTCGGGCGGTTGCGGAGCATGTAATCGCCGGTGAGTATGCCGATGTCTAAGCGGAGCTTGGCGAGCTGGTTGATCAGGCGGTTGATCGAGCGGGGCCGCTTGAGAATGTGCAGATCGGAGAGGTGGGCGATGCGAAAGCGATCCAATGCGTGGGGCAGGTGGGTGAGCGAGAGGTCGATCGGGTCGGTGAGGCCGTAAGCCAAGGGCATGTAGTCATCATCGCGGGGACGGTGCTGGCTGGCAAGCGGCGCGTTTTTGCACGTCAAATGATCAACGATCCGATACTTGAATAACGCCATGGCGAATATCGATGACGACAACATGAACGCAGATACGCCGGGCCAAGCCGACGCGGTCGTCGGCGGGGCTTTGGGCTGGTTGTTCATCTTGGTGGGCTGTGCCGCGATCGCTGCCGCAGCGATTATCCCCGCCTATTTCGAGACGCTCGACGTCAAGCAGGCCCGTGAGATCGAGGCGATCAAGGCCGAGATGCTCGCGGACGAGCGTCTGCGATACATCGATTTTCATAAAGCACTTGTCGACGACGACCCCGTCCTAATCGAACGCTTGGCGATGACCGAGCTTCGGCTAAAACCAATCGGGACCGAGATCGCTCAGCACACCGCGTCAGACCCGCTGGCCCTCGTGGTCGAGGCGACGCCCGTCGCGATCCAGCACGCGATCGCCAGCCAGTCGCAGATGCGATCCATCGAAAACGAGCTGAGCCGACCCGATCTCAAGCAGCAAGCCGTCATCGATGTCCACCTCGAACGGCCGCGCGAGACCCGGCTCATCCTCGCGGCCACCGGCGAGTATCGACCGCTGCTTGCTGGGCTTGGCGCGCTGCTCGTGCT
>JBGCDC010000159.1:0-2211 GCA_045105055.1 Phycisphaeraceae bacterium
CGTGAGTGGCTCTCCACAAGACCATGCCCGGTACCAAGCAACCGTCTGCGCGATCGCCTCGTCGACGCCCCACTTCGGCTGCCAGCCGAGTTCCCATGTCGCTTTATCAATCGACAGGCGTAGGACCCCCGCCTCGTGCGGCTGGTCCGGGTCACTCGCATCGATCCATCCTGCCGAGCCATTGGGCTGGTCCCTATTCCATTCGTTGGTCATCGCAGTGACGACTTCGTGTACCTGCCACTCGTTGCCCGGCTGTGGGCCGAAGTTCCACGCGTCGCACCACGCCGGATCATCCGAAACAAGCATCTTCCCGGCCAGCGCAAGGTAACCATCCAAGCAGTCTAGTACGTGCTGCCAAGGACGGATCGATCGTGGCGAACGGACCTGCATGGGCTCACCCTTGTGCAGGGCACGCATCAGGTCGGGAATCAAAGCGAAGGATTTGAAATCACCGCCACCAATGACATTACCCGCGCGGACAGTGGCGAGCTTGACGCCGTGCTCGGCAATCCGATCAGGTGGAAAAAATGATTTGCGGTAAGACGTTGTGAGGAGATCGCACGCCGCTTTACTCGCGCTGTATGGATCGTGCCCACCGAGCGGGTCGCACTCGCGGTAGCCCCAGACATGTTCACGGTTTTCGTAGACCTTATCCGTCGTCGCCACGACGACCACGCAAGGCCGACCCACCTTGCAAACCGCATCAAGTAAAGAAGCGGTACCCATCACGTTCGCCAAGTATGTGTCGAAGGGCTGGGCATAGCCCGTCTTAACAACAGACTGCGCGGCAAGGTGCAGAATCACATCGGGCTTGGTCTCACGGACCACCGCTTCAAGCGTCGATCGATCAAGTAGGTCTGCCTCGACGTGTCGCGCCAAAGCACCTTTGATATCGGCGAGGTCAAAATGGCTCGGCACCGTTGGCGGGGCCAATGCATAACCCGTCACACTGGCTCCAAGCTCGCGCAACATAAGCGTCAGCCATGAGCCTTTAAAGCCGGTGTGGCCCGTCAACAGCACCGACTTGCCCGCGAACGGGTTGGCGACGATTGAGTCAGACATTGATCACCTCACAGTCAAGGCCAAGCTCAGCGATTGTTACCGCGATCTCATCGTGCCACAACGAATTACTAATTAGCACCACCGAAGGCGGTGACGCAACCAGCGCTTCGGGCGCGACAACAACCTGTGCCGCACGCGGTAGGTAGCGCCCTTGCCGAGCATGATTGATATCGACCACACGGCGTATCCGCTCAGCACCGGGCACCGTATTTAGGAAATTAATCCCCTTGCCACCCGACCCCCAAAGCACCACCTCTCGGCCTGCATCATGCCAGCGAGCAAGGCGGCCCTGCCAGTCAATAACGCGCTGTTCTTGAAGACGCTCAAACGCCGCAAGATTCGCTGGCAAAACATAGTTTTGTTTGGCTACATCATTCGCATCGGCGCGGCTGACCCGTTTCGTGATCGCCTCAACGCTCAGGCACTGTGGATTGAGTTCGCAAGGCGCTGCATGCACGACTTCAAAACTCGACCGCATAAACAAACCCTGGATCGTCGCGACGTCGTAGTGTGCACACTGCTCGTAGTACACACTCCACCCCGCACCAGAATCAAAAACATGGTCACGATTAGGCGACTCAAAATAAACCGGCGTCCCTCCCGCCGCGGGCAATACCTCACGAATTGATCGTAAAAACGCCTCAGGTTCGGAAAGGTGTTCAAACATATCTAAGCCGCACAGCAGGTCGCATGGCAGCTCCATATGCTCCGGCCCCAGCATGCCTCTGATCCATTGGATTGTTTGATCGCCGACGCCTTCGCTTCCCTCCGCTGGCACCGCCGGGTCAATCCCGATCCCGTTGCAAGCCGCTCGCTGACACATTAGGCGAAGGAAGTGCCCGATGCCACAGCCGATTTCGAGCACCGTCTTGCCGGACAAGTCGTATCGTTCGATAAGGCGATCGATGATCGAATCTAAAAAGCGCATGAACTGATCAGATGACGTTAGCGACGCGTCGTAGGCCGGCGAGTAGTCGAGCTTTGTCGGATCAAAAGCCGCGTTATAGACAAGCCCACAGCCATGGCAAAACAGAAGATCAATCTCTCCAATCGCAGCACGCCGCGCCGCACTCGCATCTGTATACGTCACACCTACATGTACCGGTTGATCCATCAAGCGATAGAAACGGACCGCGTTATCACCGTGGC
>JBGCDC010000160.1:0-10435 GCA_045105055.1 Phycisphaeraceae bacterium
GACGCCTTGCGTAAGAGTTGATTTCAAAAACACCAAGATTTCTTGTTCAAATTAGCCCTAATTCGTTCGACATGTCTAGCTGCTTGGTTATCGATTCCGATCAGCTAATCGGAGAACAAAATGCACGAGTATCAAATTGGATGAAACCATGCTATGATTTATAGGCTAGTTCCATCTTCGAAGATTTGACTTTAAATAACCGACAATATTCTTGATGTATTGGAGACAAGATGTCCCGTTCTGCATTATTCGCTAACGCGTTTAACGATATTATTCAAAAAGCACGTAAAGAGGCCGATGCCCAGAAAGCATCGATTAACAACGAGCTAGACGCGGCCCGCATTCAGCTTCACTCAGCACAAGCCAAGGTCACCGATCTAGAGCAGCAGCTTGCGGATATTGACGACGAGCTGGCCGTGGGCTTAGTCGCCGCCGCAAGAGAAGCAGGGATCAAAATCGATCTCAAGCGTGCCGCTGCCGCGGTTAGCCCAGCCTCTACATCGTCCGACAGTGCCCGCAAAACCCCGAGCGACACAGCTCGAGAAAAAGCCGCGGTCTTGGCCCTACTCCAGAAGCAGAACGGGCAATGGCTGGCCTCGACCGAGATCAAAGAGACTACCGGCGTAGAACGACCCGTCAGTATCTTGCTAAAAAATGAAACCGGGATCGAAAGCCAAGGCAAGGGACGCGGCGTTCAATACCGCATCGCCTAATCAACCAAGGCATTGGATCCAAGAAAAGCGGGTGAAGAGACTCGAACTCTCAACATTCAGCTTGGAAGGCTGACGCTCTACCAATTGAGCTACACCCGCGTCGCGATGGATTCTACCGCATCGTGACAAGGTTGGCTAGGTATGATCACGCTATGGCACTGCAAGAGATCGAGTTTGACTGGGTAACGCAGCCTGAGCCGGATCAGTCCGCCCAATCATTCATTGATGATGCGCAGGATCGGATCGAGCGATTCATCCGCGCGCGTCAAAACTCGGAACCGATCCCGTCTTTCGTGGCTTGCGACTTTGTGATGGTGAATCGTGCGCTGTCCGCGATCGTTGACGAGCGACTTGCCCCTGGGCCAGTGTTCTGTGAATGGGGGGCCGGGTTTGCCGTAGCTGCGGGGTTAGCCGCGATGCAGGGGATGGGTGCATATGCGATCGAGATCCATCGGGATCTGGTCGAGCAGGCCGAGTATCTGCTGCGTGATCATTCGATTCCTGTCGAACTGGCGCAAGGGAGCCTAGTCCCGGAGGATGGTGACGAGATCGTTGACGAACTCGCTCAGCAAGCATGGCTACTCACCGGCGAGCACCCCGCCTACGACGAGCTTGGCATTGATGTCAGTGATATAGACCTCATCTTCGCTTACCCTTGGCCTGGCGAGGAAGGCTTAATCGAAGCACTCTTCGATGCATTCGCCGCTGAGGGGGCCCTACTACTCACCTATCACGGCATGAATGACCTCAAACTGCAACGTAAGATTCAAGACGACTCATCTGACTTTGATTGATCAACAGCTTTACTCTTTCCGCGCGGAAAGATCAGCCACGGCAGATATAACAGCACAAACATCGACAACCCCAACAGCATCATTAGCAGGGGGCGCAACGGCCATGGACCAAGGTATTTCAGTATCGACCCCGAGACAATCTCCGGGAGCGTTGGGCCGAGGTAGCCGTAGTACCAGCCTTGGCCCTCGTTGAGCCCGCCTAGGAAGGCGCTGTAGTTGAGCGCGATCATTGCGGCCGCGTAACTGAGCCAAAAGATTACGGCATTGCGAAAATCTTTAAACGTCGGTCGGAACCGATCGACCGTAACGACGTAAATCGCGGTGGCGACGATGCTGCCATGCAGCAGCCAGAAAATCCAGAATTTGATGTTGTCTGGCCCGCCGATGTCGCTGGTGGGTGCTATAAAGCCTTGCGTCGTTAGCGCGAAGCCTCCGAAGTAGACGAGCGATTGCAGGAATCGGCTCGGCCTTACAAGCGTCAACGGCGCGAGCAGCACCAGCAGGTCGCAGGCCTGGATCGGCAGACTCTTGTCTAATTCAAGATTGCTCGGCAGCGTGTAATAGACCGCTGACAGCAACCAGACCCCAAACCCAACCGCCGCGACGACCCGCCGAGTCACTTTATCGTGCATCCGCCCTGCCTTAACCATCGCGATTACGAGGACCGCAAACGTAGCTAGGGATAGCACATGGTGTGTGTTTGTAAAAGCGGACTGTGCGAGCATAGATCGGCGACTCTCTAAATAGGGAATCAAACGGCTGCCACGATCGGGGCTGACAGGCCTCTCATGGTAAACTACGGCACAGCGTATCTTCTTCCAAGCAAAGCTGATTCGGAAGCCAGTCAGCCCTCAACATGTCCAACAAGCCCTTCAAGATCAACGTCCGCCGAAGCAGGCCGATCCGTGACACGATGCTCTGGGCCTCACGCCCCATCGTCGAGCGAGCCTTGCGCTTCCCCGCGATGAATGCGATCTATGAAGAAATCCAGTCTTGGACCGCAGAAGAGGGTCACTTCTCCGACAAGGCATTGCGAGCTCTGGGTATCGAGGTCGATACCTTGCAAGAACAAGTCGACCGAATCCCTAAAGAAGGGCCCGTCGTTGTCGTCGCGAACCACCCCTTCGGCGGGATTGAGGGGCTTATCCTCTGCTCGATGCTCCGCAAGGTGCGACCCGATGTCAAGCTGTTAGCGAACAACCTCCTCTCGATGATCCCGGACCTTCGCGACAGTTTTTTCTTCGTCGATGCCTTTGATGGTAAGCAAGCGATTGGCCGAAATATCGGGCCGACACGTGCCGCGGTGAAATGGGTCAAAGAAGGCCACCTCCTCGGCGCGTTCCCGGCCGGTGAAGTCGCTCACCTCAAACTGCGAAAACGAGCCGTCGTCGATCCGCGATGGAACCCGACCACCGCAAAAATTATTCAGAAGACCGAGGCGACGGTGGTTCCGATCTTTTTTGATGGGCATAACAGTCGACTCTTCCAAGTCGCGGGGCTGATACATCCTCGGCTTCGAACGGTGATGCTCCCCACAGAGGTGCTTCGCAAACGCAACGCGCCGGTAACCGTACGAGTCGGCGCTCCGATCAGCCCGGATCGACTGAGCCGATTCGACGACCCGAACAACCTGAACGACTACCTGCGTGTACGCACGTACCTGCTCAAACCACAGAAGGAGTCAGAGGAAACTCAGACGGAAGCGAAGCCGAATGCGGATGTCATTGATGCCGTCCCGAAGCAATCGCTTGTCGATGAGATCGCGGACCTGCCTTCGGAGCAACACCTGCTTCGGCAAGGTGAGTTTGAAGTGTTCTACATGCGTTCGCCGCAGTGCCCAAATCTCATGCGCGAGCTGGGGCGCCTACGCGAGCTGACGTTCCGCGACGTGGGGGAAGGCACCGGCCAGCCACTCGATATCGATCGGTTCGATGACTACTACCTTCAACTGGTCGTGTGGAATGCGGAGAAACACGAGGTTGTCGGCGGCTATCGGCTTGGGCCAACCGATGAGATCCTGCCCAAGTATGGCAAGGACGGGCTGTACACCAACACCCTCTTCAAGTTCCGAAAGAACCTGCTCCAACAGATCGACCCGGCGATGGAGCTCGGCCGATCGTGGGTCGCGCTAGATTACCAGCGAAGCTATGCGCCGTTGATGTTGCTTTGGAAAGGCATCGGTGCCTACCTTTGCAAATACCCGCGATACCGCAGATTGTTTGGGCCGGTGTCGATTAGCGCCGAATATTCATCGATGAGCAAGCACCTGCTCACGGCATTCTTGACGCTGCACAAGTTCCTGCCCGACTTAGGCAAGCTCGTCTCGCCGCGCAATCCGATGAAACAAAAAGAGGTTCGTGAGTTTGATCGCCGAGCATTTTCGACGGTCGCGGGCTCGTTGGAAGAAGCCAATGAACTGGTCAAAGAGCTCGAGGCGGACGGCAAGCCGATCCCCATCTTGCTTAAGCAATACCTCAAGCTCAACGGCCAACTCATGGGCTTTAACGTCGACCCTGATTTTGGGAATGTCCTTGATGGACTGATCCTGATCGACGTGCCGAGCATCGACGAGCGCGTGATGAAAAAGTACCTTGGCAAGGAAACCGGCCAAGCGTACCTTCAATACCACGAGCCGAAATCGGCGATTCACGGTTCATCTTAAAAGTCGATGCCTGGGCCAAAGTCTGGACCGCCAGGACCGTTTGGATCCGTACCAACTCTAGGTCGAAGCGGTTTCTCTGCACCGTCTTCGTACTCTTCACGCAGGTCTTTGCGATCTGGACTTGATTTATCAAGCAACTCGGTGCGCTCATAAATATTGCCGTCTGCGTCCATGTAGACCAGCGTGTTGACGAAGCCGCTTGATAGTGGGTCGCGATGGCGATCAATATCAACGAGTACCGCACCGACACCCATGTCGACCTCTATTTTCTGGCCAAACTCATCTTCATATCCCGTGACCGACCCGATCGGATCACCCGGTTAGCCATCAAAGTCTTTATAGACCAGCTTGCCATTGTGGCGGCGGAAGATATCAATGCTTGCGCTGTCGACTCGGCCAGAGGTGTAGAAGAAGCGAGACTTGGGCTCAACCTTGATCGGACCGATCCATGGCATCGCGTCGATCTCGGCTTGCGTTGGCAATAGTGCGGCACGATCCCGGTTTTCCTCAAGCTGGTCTGCGGCCAAACGCGGGACAGCGTAGAGCGGGTTAATCACCGTGACCAACAACTTGTAGCGGTACGTCTTGCCGGGCTGCATGCTCGGGTCGGCGGCCCAAACGCGTAGCGTAGAGCCTTCTTTCAGATCCATACCTGCGATACCCGCTTGTGCGCTCGGATCAGTATCTCCTCCAAAGACGCCTGGGTTACGAGCCGCACGCAGCTCTTCACGACGGATGCGTTCTTGTTCGCGGAGACGACGCTGCTCTTCCAATCGGCGGCGATTTTCTTCTTCGCGCTCTGCCTGTGGGCGTAGTCGTTCGATGCGTTCACGCAGGTTTTCGATCTGACGCTGGATCGGGTCGCGTCGTTCGGCGTTGCCACCACCTCTGGTTGGTGGGGGTTCATCGAAATCGCCTGGGCCTGGGCCCGCAGCAGGTCCTCTGTTGGGGCGTTGCCCTTGTCTGGCGCGACGTTCTTCCAGGTGTTTGATCTTCTCTTCAAGCTTAAGGATTTCCTTTTGCTTGGGACCAAGATTCTCATTATCGAGACTTTGGATGTAGCCATCGATACCAACGCCGTCTTGCTCACCACCCGGTGCGACTGCCTGAACAAAATCGGTTAGCCAAGGCAGTTCAGGCTGGGCCAACTCAAGCTGGCCTTCACGAAGCCTCGCGATTTCGGCCAAGGCCGCGTTGGTTTCAATGGGTGCGACATCGTCTTGAAGTACGCGATACTGGTTGGGCAACGCTTCAACGATCTTGCGGTCGATCCAGATCCCCGCAGCGGGGTCCCACTCTTCACGGAGCAGGGCAACGCCGGAGATGCCGAAGCGTTGTAGCCAGATACCGACCGGGATACGGATGTCGCCTTCCACTTCTGAGTCGGCCTGCAAGCGGGTCACCCACTCATAGATGTCGAATTCACCCGCAGCAATAAACATCGTGAAATCGCCCGGCTCTTCGATATCTTTGCCCCACAACGTGTAGTATCGCTTGGTCGCTTCTAAATTGAATTCTTTGTCCAAAACATCGGTACCCGAGACATGCTTGATGTCCTTGGGTACAGGCGGATAGACGAGTGCATAACGTGAGGGCTCGGGGATGTCAGGCGTAACCGAACGCAGCGTCAGGCCCGATGCTGCAAGCGAAGCAATAGGCGTATCTGAGTCGATACGCCGCTCGACCATCTTATTGAAGTCTTCACGGAAGGCTGGCGTTTCAATGTCCGGCAAAGGCTTGGGGTTCTGCAAGCCACGCTCGAGCGCGTCGTCAGAGCGCACCAGCGTCTCGACCGCTTCACCGGGCTCGGCAAACGTTTGGTTGTTGAGTTCTATCGCGAAGGGGTTGCCGATCACAAACAGGAATACACCGATCAAGAAGATGAAGATCCCTAAAGCAAGGATTAGCTTCTCGATGTGGAGCTGGATAAATGAGGCGTCTTTAAGGCGTGGTGCTGACATCGTTTTACTCCGAGGCGTTGAGAGCGTGGGCGTGCGGCGGGCGATTGCTTCTATTCAAACTCGTTGAACTGCTGCGATTGGTCTACTGCGTTGACGGGCTGAATGATTAGCAGCTTTTCCTTAACGATCTTTGGCATGAACTCTTCGGTCCAGTTACGGAACCAAAGCGATTCGATCACAAGACTGGCTCGTACCACATCGTTGTGGCCGTAGACATAGCCTTCTTTTAGAAGCTCGTACTCATCGAGATCAGTGATCTCGCTCTTGATGACGGTCATAAAGTTTGTCTGGCGGAGTGACTCGAGGAAGGCGGGTAGCTCGGTCGCCTCGATATCGATGACCAACTGCGTATGCCGGACGTCGAAGACGCTGTTAGAGATTCTGCCCGTTGGCGTGATGCCAAAGTGCTCCGCAGCTCGATCGCTGGTCTGCTTAGGCGACAGTGCGCCGATCAGCTCTGTGGGGACAGTTGGGTACACACTCGGTGTGTTTGTACCTGGGGCCGATCCCGCGTCGCCTGGGCCTGCAAAGGCACCGCCGCCTAGTACCGGACTGGCACCAAAACCGGTGTCTTCCACGACACCACCAAGTGCTGCGCCGGTGTTGTGCAAGCCGACGTAGCCAGTGAGGGTTTTAAGTTCCAGCAATCGCTTGATCGGGCTGTTCGTTACGTTCGCGCTTTGTTCTCTGATCACGCCGTCAGGACCAACGACTTTGACCTTCTGTCCAACCCTGTTCGTTTGGTTGATGGCGATCATGATGTCACGCATGACCCAAAGCTGGACCTGACCTTCCCAGAGCTGGTCGGGAGTTGGGGGCTGATCCGCAAAGGCCCAAGGTGCGATTTGGAATGGGTATTCCGCTGCGGTGTCGGGCGTTGCTGCGGCTCCTCCTGCGGGAGCACCGAAGCCGCCGAAACCAGCGCCAGGAGTTGGACCACCCGCAGGAGGTGTGCCTTCCGTTTCAGCTGGTTTGAAACGGTCTTCTTCAGGCGGCAAGGAAGCGTAGAAATTGATTTGATTCGCGCGGAGGTTCAATGCGTTCATCAGCGTCATGCGCTGCTCGGCGAAGAGCTGCTCTGCTTGACTTTGACTTAGATCCGAAGCGTTTTGAGCACCGACACTGCTGATAAATTCGAAAGCCGATCGGCCCAAGATCATCTCAAGTTCACTGCGTGTTGGCGGGCTGCCAGCAGAGAAGATTGGCATGTTCCAGTTGTTCGGCGTAGTGACATCGAAGACGGCTTTGAAGTGGTTCTTATAGTCGGATGCCGCGCGGACGTAGAGGTCAAAGTTTTGCGTCGGATTCGCGTCGGGCCAGATCGCGGTCCCGCCGAGTAAGACGCCGAGGTGGTGCTTAGCGTTCTTTTCTTTAGCGGTGACGAGGATGTCTTCGTAGTGCGTCTGGATCAGGTTATAGATGTCGCCGACTTCTCGGATGACGGTCGGATTAATGACGACCTGCTCCATGTCTGCAGGCGCGTTGGGGTCCTTGTTGGGTAGCGGGACCGAAACGCGCATGAGCGAGTCTTGCTTCTGCTTTTGCTCTTTAAGAATCTCCGATTTATCGGCGCTATAACCCGGCGCGGCGACAAAGTAGAAATACCCGAGAACAAAGATACTGAGTACCGCGACGATCGCGGAAGCAGCAACTAGCGGGTTCGATTTAATCGATTCGATTAGGTTTTTCATGCTTGGTCCTCCTGCGTCTTATTCGCCGCGGTTGGCGATGGAGACTCGCTTTCGGGCGATTCTTGAGCGGGGTCGTTCTCTTGAGGCTTCGGCGCCAGGATTGTTTTACGTGCTTCGTCGGGGGAATGAAGGATCACTTCAAACTTGAAGGTGAATTTGTAGTCACCGTCACGTTTTTCAGTTGATAGGAGGCGGCGGGGGTAAAGCGCGTCGAGTGCGAAGCCGCCGCTGGTTGTACCGAGTTTGGCATACCAGCCTTCGGGGGTTTTGACTTCGACTATTTTCGCGTCAGCTGTTGCGCCGGTGACGCCAAAGCCACCCCCTGGTGGCGTGAAACCACCGCCGCCACCGGGGATACCACCCGCCGGTGGTGTGCTCGTATCTTCTGGCGTAGGCTCGGGGGTCAAGGCATCAGCACTTGCTGCTGCTCCGCCAAAACCTGTTCCACCGCCACCAATGTTGGTCGTTGGTCTTGGTGAAAAACGCGGGTCTTTCAGTTCAGGCAAGATGATGTAGGGTCGGTCAGCTCGGATAGCGTTGGTCTTCATCCAGTCTACGACTTTTTGGTTGAGTACCCGTGAGATCTCCGCGCCGTTCATCGTTGTCTCGCCGCTAACGGTGACAATGATGCGTGGTGCTGGGCTGGCTGCGAGGCCCTCCAGTGGATCCGGCGGGGGTGCTTCGCTACCTGTTTCGGGGTCTTGCGAGACCACATTCTCGGGCAGCGTGGGGACAGGCACAGGCTGCAATGACGCCTCACCCGGGCCTGAGCCAAGTGCTAGAGCCCCGCCAGTAGACGGCGGTGGCGGCGTCAACTCGCCTTCCATACTGCCATCAAATTCGCCGCTACCCGACGCGCCAAAGTCTTCCACGATCGCGGCTACTGGTGGCAGGTACTCTGTCGTAACACTCTTGACCCAGATCTGGTCGCGTTGTCGGCGAGGCACTTCGCCAGCTTTCTTTACCGCTTCTGCGTTATCCCAATCTAGGTCTTTATAAGCAGGATGCGGCTCAATGGTCGCCATCGCGGTCGTGACGTCTTCATATAACCCGGTGTACAGGTTCGCGTAATCAAAGCTGCGCCGGTAGTTGCGGATGCCTGGGCGAGGGTCGCTGGTCTGTACCGTGTCGTAGGTATTCTTTGCTTCTTGCGCCTCAGCGATTGTCGAGGTGATGTCATCTCGCGAAGCATTCCACGCGCCGTTGAAGCTCTGGCTTTCCAAGAATTGTGTCGCGGGTCCAAGTGCTGCGGCACCTGCGACGCATGCGGCGGCCGCGATGATCCAAGGTTGCTTGGCTTTCCACATGCGCTGCTTGAGCACGCTTTGTGGAAGGACGTTGGCGTCGACGACACCCATGCCTAGGCCTTGCAGCGCGAGGCCGTAAGCTGTGGCCATGTTAACGGCGACGGAAGAGAACTCCGCGGCGCGTCGATCTTCGACTTCTAGCTGAGCAAAGCCGTCGGGGCGGATGACCTGCATCCGCGTGTTTTGCTTGATGTATTTTTGTAGGCCGGGGAGTTTCCACGTCGAGCCGACGCCGACGATCTGGGTCAGCTCGGCATCGCGGTTTAGCGAGGTGTAAAAACCAAGCGATCTTTCGATCTCGGTGACCAGATCGTTGAAGACGCCGCGCATGGCTTGGTAGATCTGCTTGGCGTATTTGCTGGTCGCGGCTTCGAGCTTGAGTTTCTCGGCCTTGGCGAAGCTGATCTTGAACTGCTTCATCAGCGACTGGGTGAAGTGGTTGCCACCGAGCGGCAACGTACGCAGCCAAATCGTTTCGTCTTCGACAACGATAATGTCGGTCGAGGTGGTACCGATGTCCAGATAGACCGTGCCGCTGCCGTGTCCGGTGCCGCCCGCGTTTTCATTTGCGAAGGCGTTGTAGACCGCTACCGGCGAAAGCGTGAGCAGGTCCACACGCAAGCCAACTGATCGGTAGTTCGACAAGAATTTCGCGACACGTTCTTTGGTAATCGCGAAGATGCCGACCTCGATGTCGGGCGCATCTTCCTGGGCGAAGACTTGGTAGTCCCACTCGACCTCATCAATCGGGAAAGGGATTTGCTGCTGCGCTTCGTAGGCAACGATCGACTTCACTTTGCTCGACTCGATCGGCGGGAGCTTGGCGAAGCGGGCAAAGGCCATGTGTCCGGGGACAGACACGACGACGGTGGACTTATCGAACTCGTGCTTGGTCGCCAGTGCGTCGAGATTGACGCGGATGGCTTCTTCGACATTGAGATCGGGCGTCGTCAGGACTTGCTTAAAGGGCATGCAGTCGAAGTCGAGTAGCACGACACCGTTGCCGCTACGCCCTAGCTTCATGGCTTTAATCGCCTGAGCTCCAACCTCGATGCCCCAAGCTTCTTTCTTCGTCGACATGTATGACTCCAATTGCAGAGCGAGCTACTTACACACCACACGTGTGTGTGGCGAGACGAATCACGCAACAACGCTGCGCATTCGATAACGGACGGATTATAGGTTCGATTTGTAGGCGCGTGGGGCTAGGCGGAGGAGGGATCTTTATTGCCATTGCCAATCCACGCATGCGTCGCATGCCAAGCAGCCAATTCACTTCTGGCCAGCTTCAGTTGCGTCGCGCCAAG
>JBGCDC010000161.1:0-4850 GCA_045105055.1 Phycisphaeraceae bacterium
CGCCAAGACACCAATGCGAAACTCTTTGGCGAGCTCGTCGATGACCACGCGTCCTACCACGTCCGGTCGAGCAAGCTCCAAGCGGTGTTTTTGCCGTTCCTCGAATTGAATAGCCAGGTGTTCATGGCCGTGCTGCTTGCACTCGGCGGCGCGCAGGTGCTCCTCGGCGTGTTCTTTGCTGAGTATGCCGCGGGGTCGGAAATCGACCGGTTCCAATCGCTGGTCGTGTTTGCGTTGTTGATGCCGCAGTTTTTTAACCCAATCGCAACGATCGGCCGGCAGTACAACGATGCGCTGACCGCGATGGCCGGGGCGGAGCGCGTGTTCGGTCTGCTCGATACCGAGCCGGAGCGGCTGGATGAAGACGACGCGATCGACCTGCCACCGATCGAAGGGCGCGTCGAACTTAAGGACGTGATCTTCGGATACCTGCCCGACAAGCCCGTGCTACACGGCATCTCGCTAACCGCTGAGCCGGGCCAAACCGTGGCGCTCGTCGGCGAGACCGGCAGCGGTAAGACCTCCATCATCAACCTCATCGCGAAGTTCTATCTACCCGACGAAGGCCGGGTCCTCATCGACGGTTACGACACGCGGCAAGTCACCGGCCAATCGCTCGCCAAGCAGCTCGGCATCGTCCTGCAACGCAACTACCTGTTCACCGGCACCGTGATGGACAACATCCGTGTCGGCAGACCCGAGGCGACGGATGAAGAGGTGGTCGCTTCGGCACTCGCGCTAGATTGCCTCGACATCCTCGAGGCGCTGCCCCAAGGTCTGCAAACTTCCGTCGGCGAGAAGGGTGGCAACTTGTCGCTGGGCCAGCGCCAGATCGTTTGCTTCTGTCGAGCGATGTTGGCCGACCCACGGATCTTGATCCTCGATGAAGCGACGAGCGCGGTGGACACGATGACCGAGGCGAAGGTGCAGGTCGCGCTTGCTCGCTTGCTTGCTGGGCGAACGAGCTTCGTCGTCGCGCACCGCTTGAGTACGATCCGCCACGCGGACAAGGTGCTGCTGCTCGATAACGGCAAGATTATCGAACGTGGCAGCCATAACGAGCTGCTCGAACAGGCCGGCCGCTACGCCAACCTCTACCGCCAATTCATCCAGGCCAGTGAGGCGTGACTCAGGTGATTAGCCTGAAGACATCCGATAAGACGTATCGCTGTCCGCCGCAGGCAACGAATATTCGATCGGCCCGATAGTTCTTTCGTGAACGGTCCCACTCTGAACACCCCTGCCCGCCTGCCAGGCCTCGATATGCTCCGCGCGGTCGCTATTTTCCTCGTGCTCTTCTCGCACGGCCCGGCACCGATGCCCGGCGAAATGCCGCACTGGCTTAGTGAAGTTTTCATCGCACTCAAACGCGGCGGATGGATCGGCGTGGACCTGTTCTTTGTGCTGTCAGGCTTTCTTGTGTCGGGCCTACTCATGCGCGAGTACCAAAAGCACGGCAGCCTCCGCCCGTTTAGCTTTCTTGTGCGTCGTGGCTGGAAGCTGTATCCGCCCTTGGCCGTATTTCTCGCATTTGTCATGATGCAGACTTATGTGCAGCGCGGCTACTGGCCCACGGATCGATTGATCGTCAACCTCCTGTGGATCCAAAACTACACCGCGGGTTTGATGATCCACACCTGGTCGCTCGCGGTTGAAGAACACGCCTATTTCTTGATCGCTCTCACGTTTGGGATCGCGGCATGGGTCGGCTCAAGGAGCGGGCGTGGTATGCGTTTGGGATGGATCCCGTACGCATTTATACCGATCGCGATCGTCGGCTTGCTCTTACGTATCCAAGCCGCCCAGGCCAGCACATTCAACGAGTACCACCACCAGTTCCCAACCCATTTGCGAATCGATAGCCTGCTCTTCGGCGTGGTCATCGCGTATGGGTACCACGAACACAATGCGGCGTTGGCACGAATCATCGCGCGGTACCGGATCCACTTGATCGTTGCGTCGAGTGCGTTGTTGCTTCCGCCATTCATTTTCAATATGAGCGACACGCCTTGGATCTATAGCTACGGCATGATGACGAATTACCTCGGCGCTGCGGCGCTGCTCTGTGCCATCTTGCCCATGCGTGAGCGAAACGGCTGGCTTGCACGAATCATCGGCGCGATTGGTCGGCACTCGTATTCGATCTACCTCTGGCACATGACCGCATACGGCATTGTGATCGGAATGATCACGGGGGTGTACCTAGGCAAGCCGGATTGGCCCGTGCCTTACGCGCTTCACATGCTGGTGTACTGCAGCGCAGCGATAGGCGTTGGGGTAGTGATGTCGCTGTTGATCGAGGTGCCGACGCTTAAACTGCGTGATCGACTTTCGCCGAGGCGCAGTGGCGAGCTTAAGCCGATGCAGGTCCGAAAAAACGAATCGCAATCGGGTGAAAAACCGCTCGCCGCAGCGCCAGCCAGCGCTTAAGGCCGGGTCGGTTTGTGCCGATCCTAAGGGTGAGAACACTTATCACCCCGAATAACGGATCGATTCCATGGACGAGCACGAAAAGAACCAGGACCAGCCCACCCCATCGCAGCAAGGCAATGTCGGCGGCCTCATCGCCGAGGTCGAAAGCAAGATGTCCGAGCTCATGGCTTGGCATAAGACGCAGGTGAGCCAGTTCGAAAAGGATAAAACCAAGTTCGAGGCCGAACTGTTGCTGCAACGCGAAGCGATCAAGGCCGAGGGCGAAGAGCAGGCCGAGGCACTCAAGACCAAGGCAGAACAACAAGAAAAAGCCTATGAAGCCAAGGTTGAAGAAAACAACCAGGCGATCTCTTCGCAGCGAGAGTCGCTGGATGACCAGATGAACAAGGTCGAGAAGCAGCGCATCAAACTCGTCGAGTTGACGAGCAAGCTGCGAGCACAAGAGTCCGCGATTTCACGCGAGTGGGGTGAGGTTCAAAAGGAACGCGAAGCGGTCCAGAAGCGGGCCGACGAAGTCACAAAGATGCGAGAGCAAACCCAAGAGCGTGCTAAGGCTTGGCTCGAAACAACGGCGATCGAAATCAGCGAGCCGTTAAAGCTTGCCACCGATCGCTCGGAAGAGCATGAAGGTGCAGGCGAAGCGGAAGCTGAACGGCATCACGAAGCCGCGTAAACGCGCTTAATCACAACGATCATACGCCTCGACCTCGAATGGGTTATCCCGGTAGGGGTCGTTTCCATGCGCCCATTGCCAAAGCCCCGCGGCAACATACGCGACCGTGAAAAGTGGGCCCCATCGCTCGTACTGTGCGACGTGCACACGCTCGTGTTCACGCGTGCTTTCTAGCATTGCAATATTTTGCGCGATGACGACGTGGCCGATGGTGATCGCTGCGGCGCCGCCTTTCACGAACGGCATGCGTTGAAGTAGTGCCTTCGCCCAGCCGCCATGCGCCTCGATCACGCCGGTGTGAATCGCGCAGCCGCCGCCCGTCAAGCGAGCAAGCAACACCCACGCGAAACCGACGAGCGTATTGGGTGAGGCCCAGAGATAGCGGAGAAGTCGAATCATTTTTAGTTGAATAAGGGCTGCTTGTCTTTAGGATGTCGGGGCGAAGCCATGGCCGCCCGCCGCGGAGGCGACACCTACATAGCGTCCGTAAACGACGACCCGTCACCATGCTGATTACCTGAGCTTAATCGTCGACAGCGCTACCGCGGCGAGGAGAGCGGTGATGAGCCAGAAGCGGACGACGACTTGTTGCTCGGTCCATCCGACCATGTGGAAGTGGTGGTGGACGGGTGCGCATTTGAAGATGCGTTTACCGCCGCGCAGTTTGAACGAGCCGACTTGCAGGATGACGGAAAGCATCTCGAAGAAGAAGATGCCGCCGATGATCAGCAGCAAGAGTTCTTGTCGCGTGACGACCGCAAGGTAGCCGAGCGTTCCGCCTAGCGCGAGCGAGCCCGTGTCGCCCATGAATACTTGCGCGGGGTGGCAGTTAAACCACAGGAACCCTAAACACGCCCCGGCCATCGCTCCAGCCAATACCGCCAGTTCGTCAGCGAACGGGATATGGGGCACGAGCAGATACTGTGCGAGGATGAACTCGCCTTTCTCGTAACCCGCGATGAGGCAGAGCACCATGAAGCCGAACGAGACGATGACCGTGATGCCGCTGGCTAGTCCGTCCATCCCGTCGGTCAGGTTCACCGCGTTGCTGGTACCCGCGATAAACATCACCGCCAGAAACACAAACAGCACGCCCGGCAAGATAATCAGACTCGGCGAAGGCACCCACTCGCCCGACGAGGCCTCGTACATCCACGTCTTCAAGCCCGGCAGGTTCAGCGATCGGCTCATCAGCTCGAAGTTATCTAAGCCGGAGAACTTCGACGTGCCGTGGTGGTAGACAAAGATGCCAAGCAGCACCGCGAGCCCGAGCTGAAACATCAGCTTCTCCCACGACCGCAGCCCATCGCGTGAGCCCGGCTTACGGCGCGCGGTGGTGAGCTTGAGCCAGTCGTCGGCCATCCCGATCCCCGCCATGCCCACCAAACAAATCAACCCCATCCAGACATAAAACCCGTGCTGTCGCGAGATGTCCGCCAGCAGCAGCGTGACGAATACGATCGCCCCGACGATCATGATCCCGCCCATCGTCGGCGTGTTCGCCTTGGACTTCATCAACTCATTGATGTCCTTGTTATAGAACTCCGGGTTGTCGCCGATTTTCTGCCCGACCAACCAAAGGATCACCCTCTTGCCTGACAGCACCACGACCGCGAAGGCCAGGATCATCGCCAACACCGCACGGAACTCGATGTATGTGAACACCCGCAGGAAGCTAAACAGCGTCCCGTCGATACGGTCTTCAATGGCTTGGATGAGCAGGTAGAGCAAGGGGTGGGTGTCG
>JBGCDC010000162.1:0-5528 GCA_045105055.1 Phycisphaeraceae bacterium
CACCACCAATTCGCTAAGCAAAAAACAAAAATACAAATCCAATAAAACCGATGGCGATCGGCGGCAACGTCATTGTAAACAACCAGAAACGCTTACTTCTCGTCACCTGATCGAACTGAAAGATCGTAACGCAGGCGCCAAAAATACCTGCTAGAAACTGAACGGGCAGTACCGCACATAGCATGACCACACCAATTCCCTCCAGCGGCGAATTCGTACTGCTGGATACATTGGCTAGAACAATACTCCCAATCAAAAGTAGGATCGCTAGCATTTGCAACGAAAACACCCCCAGGCTTCACGCGGCAATCGATCGCCGGGATAAGCCGAGTAGGTGTTTGTTTTAGCTGGATCGTACGGTTTACCACATTCAGGGCACGACATCGTTTCGCTGCCACGCAAGTCGTACCAGCACCCTTTGCAGTACATACCCATGAAAGACCTCACGCGAACACCACCGTGCGGTTGTGGTGGATGATGATTCGGCGTTCGAGGTGCCAGCGGACGGCGCGGGCTAGGACTTGGCGTTCGACGTCTCGGCCCAAGCGGGTCAGTTCTTTGACCGAGGCGTGGTGGCCGACGTGGGCGATGTCTTGCTCAATGATCGGGCCTTGATCTAGGTCGGCGGTGACGTAGTGGGCGGTCGCGCCGATGATTTTTACACCACGCTCAAAGGCTTGGTGGTAGGGCTTGGCGCCGACGAACGCGGGCAAGAAGCTGTGGTGGATGTTGATGCACTTGCCTGTCCAACGCTCGCAGAAACCTGAGCCAACGATCTGCATGTAGCGGGCGAGCACGACGAGGTCGATGTCGTATTCCGCGAGGAGCTGTTCGTGTTGACCCTCTGCGGCTTGTTTATCTTCCGAGGCAACGGGGACGTGTTTGAAAGGGATGCCGAAGTGGTCCGCAACTTCGCGCAGGTCGTCGTGATTAGAGATGACCAGCGCGATTTCGCCGGGCAGCTCACCCATCGCGTGGCGGACGAGCAGGTCGTAGACGCAGTGGGCGGTCTTAGAACAGAACAGCGCGACCTTGGGAAGTGCTTCGCCCATAAACAATTGCCAGCGCATGTTGGGGATGTTGCGTGCTAAGCCATCGAGCGCGGATCGGCAGGCGGGCTCGTCGAGGGCGAACCCTGCGGTGTCGAAGACGAGTCGCATGAAGAACTGGTTGGTTTCGTGTTCGGTATGTTGGGCGGCGTCGAGGATGTTCCCGCCGTTGGCGGCGATGAACTGGGCGAAGGACGAGACGAGGCCGGGCTTGTCGTCGCAGGCGATGAGGAGGGTGGCGGTTTTCATTGTTTGAATAGGGTACAGAATGAACGAATTGAGAGGGGGACAGGCATTCCTGCCCCCCTCATCACGCTTCGATCAAAGCAAGGTCCGGTAAGTCGTTGGCGGGCATCGGCGATGGGCGGATTGACGGGGGTATCCGATGATGAATGGACGCATTAGTGCGCTGACGATTTATGAGAGATTTGCAGTCATCACGGTTTGGTATCCCACGGCATGCTGCCGAGCCAGCACGCCATAGGCTTGATGTGGATGCGAAGAGAACCGTCCATGCACTGTCGTTTGATATCGAGGAGTGGTTCCACCTGGTCGGTGTCGAGGCGATGGCGGATCGTTCGCGTTGGGATTCGCTAGAGCGGACGGTCGAGCCTTTGACGGATCGCATCCTTGGCGTCCTTGATGAGCACGATGTGCGGGCGACGTTTTTTGTGCTGGGTTGGGTGGCCGAGCGGTACCCCGCTTTGATTCGGCGGATCGCGGAGGCGGGTCACGAGATCGGCTCGCATTCGTACGGACACCGAGAGGTTTACGACCACACGCCCGTTAGTTTCCGTGAAGACCTCGCGCGGTCTGTTGATGTGTTGCAAGAGATCAGTGGACGGCGGGTGCTCGGATTTCGTGCGCCGTCGTTCTCGTTGACGCCGGGCTGTGAGTGGGCGTGGGACGCGATGCTTGACTTGGGGTTGGTGTACGACGCGAGTGTTTTTCCAGTCGCGCGGGCGCATGGCGGATATCCGTTGCCTGCTACGAAAGCTTCGGCAGAGGCCGCGGTAAGTTTGCGTGCGCCGTCGGGACGTACGATCCAAGAACTACCGATGAGTGTGATGCGGCTGCCTTTTGTGGGTAAGCGAGTCGCCTTTTCAGGCGGCGGGTATTTCCGGGTGCTGCCTTGGTGGCTGGTGAAGCGTGGCTTTGCACAGCACGAAGCCGAGGGGCGGAGCGCGGTGTTGTACTTGCATCCGTGGGATTTTGCGCCGGGTGGGCCGAGCCTACCAATGCGGGCGCATCAGCGATTCAAGTGCTATCACAACCGTGATCAGACCGAGCCTCGGCTGCACGAATTGTTGCGAACCTATCAGTTCGGCACGTGTGCGCAGGTGATGGGACTTGAGGATCGCGAACGTAAGGCGCTTGCGGCTTAGCTCTGCGATGATCGCGTTGTGACTAGATACAAAAGCGAATGGTGCGCGGGGGCTAAGCCGCGAGCGGCTATTGATTGCGTTGCGCGTTTTCGACCCGCAAGAACGACACTTCTTTTTGCGTCTTGTAGATCTTGCCCGTCACCGCGTCTGTCAGGGTGATGTGTATCGTTGCCGTCGCGGGGAGATCGGCGGAGAGGTCTGCTTTGAGGATGTATTGTGGGCCGGTGATGCTGGAGTGGCGGGCGGCATTGAAGGCGGCGGCGTCATAGGCTTGATCAAGGATCGTCGTTGCGCCACTCTTAGAATCCGTTGCGATTAAGCGGAGACGTACGGCACCCTTTACGGTGATGGGTCGGCTGCGCTGATCGATCGGGCGAACGTAAACACGCAGCGCGTCATAGTTCGCGTCGCCATCCAGATCGATCGGGCCGGAGTACACGCCGAGCATGATCCCCGCCAAGCGAGATGGCTCGGCACGATCCATCGGCGGCAACGGGTCATCCAACTCTTCGCGTGCTGGTTGCAATTCGCCTTCGCGCTGCACGAGTTTGTTTTGCAGTGCATCGATCTGTTGCTCAAGCGATTGAACCTTTACACCGCGCAGATCGTTCTGTTTTTCAACGCGTGGCTGGCTGCTGCACGCGGCGAGGCAGATGAGCGCGCAGGTCATGGTTAAACAAAAGCCCACGAATTGAATCCGTGGGCTTCGTGGGGTTTTGTTTTGTTTCGCGTTAGTCGTCATCCGATTTTTCTGATGGCGAGCCTGCGACACCTTCGGGAAGATGCTTGAGGACTTGGTCGGCACAGCCGTACTGAACGGACTCTTCTGCGTCGAGCCAGTAGTCACGCTCGCAGTCTTCCTTGATCTTGTCGTACTCTTGTCCGGTGTGGTGCTGGATGATTTTGTAGAGGCGGTCGCGCGTCTTAAGCATTTCCTTGGCTTCGATGGCCAGGTCAGTTGCTTGGCCTTGGCGTTGTCCGCCGAGTAGGGGCTGGTGCAACAAGACTTTCGAGTTAGGCAGGACGTATCGCTTGCCTTTCGCGCCGCCCATCAACAGGATGGACCCCATCGATGCCGCCATGCCTAGGCAGTAGGTCGCGACCTGTGGCCGGACGAATTGCATCGTGTCATAGATCGCGAGGCCTGCGCTGACGCTGCCGCCGGGCGAGTTGACGTAGACGTGGATGTCGGCCTCGGGGTCCTCGTTGGAGAGGAACAGGAGTTGTGCGGTGGCGATCGACGTCATGCCGTCGTTGACCGGGCCGTTCATGAAGATGATGCGGTCTTTAAGTAGTCTCGAGTAGATGTCGTAGGCGCGTTCGCCTCGGCCGGACTTCTCAATCACCATGGGGACGAGTTGACTCATATCGTTACGGTTCCTTCCGTGGCTTTTTCCGTATTAAGCATCACCTTGACAGTACGCGACGCCCTTTAATAGGTAGATTGTAGCGTCGTTATCTCAACAAGGAGCCCACGATGGCCCAATGTAAAATGAACCTCGTCCCCGCCCTGCTGCTAGCCCTTGCGTTGATCGGCTGCAGCAAGGTGTCGATCACCGAGCCAACCACGAACAAGCCCGCCGAGCCGATGAATGTCGTCTTCTTCCTTGTCGACGACTACGGCTGGAAAGACGTGGGTTACAACGGGTCGACGTTCTACGAAACGCCGAATATTGATAAGCTCGCTGCGAGCGGCATGGCCTTCACCGATGGGTACGCGGCCTGCCCGGTCTGCTCGCCGACCCGCGCTGCGATCATGTCCGGCAAAGACCCCGGCCGACTCAAAACGACCGACTTCTTCGGCGGGCCCCAAGGCAGCGGCATCCTTAGACAGATCAAAGCAGGCAAAAGCAAATGGAACCGCCCGCTCGTTCCAGCCGACTACATCCCACAACTACCGCTGGAAGAAGTCACGATCGCAGAGGCTTTAAAAGAGCAAGGCTACGCAACATTCTTCGCGGGTAAATGGCACCTGGGCAACACCGGCTTCGGACCATTGGAACAAGGCTTCGACATCAACGTCGCAGGCCACCGCGGCGGCGGGCCCTATGGCGGAGGCAAGTACTTCCACCCCTTCCCCAAAGAAATGCCCAATATCGAAAGCAAGCCCGGCGACCACCTGCCTGCACGCCTCGCGGAAGAAACAAGCAAGTTCATCAAGGCGAACAAAGCAGGCCCGTTCTTCGCGTACCTCTCGTTTTACTCCGTACACACGCCGCTGATCGGTCGGCCCGACCTCGTCGCGTACTACGAGAAGAAGCGCGAACGCATGGACCTCGAAGACCAGTTCGGCAAAGAAGCACCACGCAACGTGCGGCAGACGCAGGCTCATGCCGTGTACGCCGCGATGGTTCATGCAATGGATGAGGCCGTAGGCGAAGTGATGAACACCCTTGAAGAACAAGGCCTAGCCGACAACACACTCATCGTCTTCACCGGCGATAACGGCGGACTCTCCACCAGCGAAGGCAGCCCAACGAGTAACTTGCCATTGCGTGCGGGCAAGGGCTGGCTCTACGAAGGCGGGATCCGTGAGCCAACGATCTTGCGTTGGCCCGGCGTGACGAAGCCGGGCTCGGTGTCGAGCGTGCCGGTCACCTCCGCCGACTACTACCCGACGATTCTTGATGCGGCGAAAGCACCTGCAAAACCAAAGCAGCACCTTGATGGCCTGTCGTTATTACCGGTGCTAAGCGGCCAAGCCGCGAAGCTAGACCGCGATGCACTCTATTGGCACTACCCCCACTACGGCAACCAAGGCGGCACCCCCGGCAGCGCGGTCCGTGTCGGCGACTACAAACTCATCAAGTTCTACACCCCCGGCAAACCACTCGAACTCTACAACCTCAAAGAAGACATCGGCGAGACCAACAATCTCGCCAACGCGAAGCCAGAACTCACGAAGAAGCTACTCGCGATGCTCGAAAAGTACTTAAAAGAAACGGGATCACGATTGCCGACGTTGAACCCGAATGCGAAGTAATTTTTTCGTAGGGTGGGTGGAGGCTTTGCGCAACCCACCATGGATTATGATCAATATCGTTCGCGGTGGGTTGCGCAAAGCCTCCACCCACCCTACCAAGCAACCCACCTA
>JBGCDC010000163.1:0-7548 GCA_045105055.1 Phycisphaeraceae bacterium
GGGGAACTCGTCTTGGACGCGCCCGATCATGGCCTTGAAGCCGTCGATCTTGTCGGCGATCCCCTTGCCACCCGCGTCCGGCCCTTGCACGCCTAGGCAGAGTTGGAAGTCTTCTTCGTTGCCGATCAGGATATCCGTCAGCGATGCGATCTCGCGGAAGGTTTCGCGGAGTTCTTTCTCGCGGCCCTTCCAAAACGTCGCGCGGAGGTTGAGGTCGAAGGCGATCTTCGTGCCGTGCTGCTTGGCTTTGCGAGCGATATCCAAACACAGTTGACTCGTCTTCGGCGACAGCGCGCCGATCAAGCCCGAGAGGTGGACCAACTGCGCGCCCTCTTGCCCGAAGATACGATCCAAGTCGAAGTCATCCGCGCTCAGCTCACGCCCCACTTCACCCGCGCGGTCGTTGGCAACGCGCGGCCCGCGCGAGCCCGCGCCGCTGTCCGCCATGTTGATCTGGTGCCGATAGCCCCACGGATTATCCTGATCAAATTCAGGCCCTTCGTAGCTCATCCCGCGATGGCCGAGGTTGTTCTTGATGATCCGCGAGACCGGGCTGTCCTTCACAAACGCGGTCAGGATATGCACCGGCAAACCAAGGTAGCTCGACACACTGCCGACGTTCGACTCGGCACTGGTCGCCTGGAGCTTGAACGTATCCGAACAATGAAACGGCTGACCGTTCTCTGGCGTCAATCGAACCCCCATACTCGTCGGAATCACCAGGGCATACTTCGCGTCTTTTTTTAGTTCAATCATGGGGAAGGTTTTGGGTTTTAGGGGTTGGGTGTTGGGGCTGAAAATCCGGTTTGCCGCAGCGTTCGCAGAGGGCCGCAGAGTAAGGCAATCGATCCATTTGTAACCGCAGATGTACGCAGATAAACGCGGATCAATTCAAGCACAGTCTTTATCTGCGTTCATCTGCGGTTTCTGATTGCCTTGTTCTGCGGCCCTCTGCGAACGCTGCGGTAAAAAAGTTATCTCTCAAGTGTACTTTTGGTTCAGTTCGATCCCGAAGTAGTTCTTCGCGTTGTTAAAACAGACATCCGCGATCAGTCCATCGAGCATCGCGGCATCATCTGGCAGCTCGCCGTTTTCGACATCGGTACCGACGAGGTTGCAGAGGATCCGGCGGAAATATTCGTGTCGGGGATAGCTGAGCATCGAGCGGGAGTCGGTGAGCATGCCGACGAAGTGCGACAGTAGGCCGAGGTTGCTCAGCGCGTTGAGCTGGGCGGTCATGCCTTCTTTTTGATCGTTGTACCACCAGCCGCTGCCGAGTTGCATCTTGGACTTGATACCAGCTTCGTTATCCTGGAAGTTGCCGAGCATCGTGGCGAACAAGTAGTTGTTCACGGGGTTGAGGTTGTAGATGACGGTCTTGGGCAGTTCGCCGCGTTCGGAGAGTTCGCCGAAGAGTCGGACCAGGCCCGGGCCTTGCGGTTCGTCGCACATCGAGTCGCAGCCGAGGTCGGGCCCGATGTCGCGGAAGAGCTTGCGATTCAAATTGCGGATCGGCCCAAGGTGCATGTTCATCACCCAGTTTTTTTCCGCGTTGAGTCGGCCGTAGAGCTGGAAGAGGTAGCCGACGAACTGCGCGGTTTCGTGGGCGTTGGCATCTTCCCCGCCTCGCACTTTTTTGTAGACCGCGTCGACATCGCTTCGCGTGAAATCAACGTCAGGCAAACTCGCGATGCCGTGATCGGATAGGCGACAGCCCGCATCGTGAAACGCTTGATGTGTTTCTTCGAGGCGATCGATCAGGGTCTGAAGTTGATCGCCTTCGACGCCGAGCGTATCGATGTAGCTGTTAAAGATACTGGCATCAAAAATTTTGTTGAGCGTGTCGGGCCGCCAAGTCGGTGCGACGGCCGTCGCCAACTCGCTCTTGGCGATCGCATCATGATGCTCTAGCGTGTCGGCCGGGTCGTCGGTCGTCCCCACCATCGAGATCTTCATCTTGTCCAGAATCGACCACGTCGACATCTCTTTGAGTTGACGATTCGCTTCGTCCCAAACCTCTTTCGCAGTGTCTTCACTCAGCAGCAAATCAATGCCGAAGTAGCGACGCAGTTCCAGGTGCGTCCAATGGTACAGCGGGTTACGCAGCGTCTGCGGCACGCACTTGGCCCAAGCGACAAATTTGTCATACGGATCCGCATCACCAGTGATATAGACCTCATCGATCGCGCAAGCCCGCATCGCCCGCCACTTGTAGTGGTCGCCTTCAAGCCAGATGTCCGCGAGATTGTCGTAGACGCGGTTGCTAGCGATGTCACCCGGATCAAGGTGCGTGTGGTAATCGTAGATCGGCTGGTGCGCCGCGACGCCGTGATACAGCCGCGACGCGGTGTCGTTGGTCAGCAGAAAATTATCGTCTAGAAAAGGCATATGCAGGTGTTGGGTTATAGGTGTTGGGTGTTGGGTCAAAAGCAGCGGCATTGGCTTGTTACCCAAAACCAATCACCAATCACCCAGAACCAATCAAATCGTCATCGCGTTGAAACCGCCATCGACCACCAACTCGCTGCCGGTGATGAACGAGCCGGCGTCGGATGCGAGCAGCAGCGTCGCGCCGATCAACTCATCCGGCGTGCCAAAACGATTCATCGGCGTGTGGCCCATGATCTGCGCGACACGCTCTTCGGTCAGCACCTTCTTATTTTGCTCGGCAGGGATGAAGCCCGGCACCAACGTGTTCACACGGATGCCCTGCTCCGCCCACTCACGCGCGAGGTTTTTGCTGAGGTTGTGGACCGCGGCCTTACTCGCCGAGTAGGTGAAGACTCGGCTCAAAGGCGTGACGCCCGAGGCCGAGCCGACGTTGATGATCGAGCCTTGCTTGCCCGCGTCGAGCCAGTGCTTGGCAAAGACTTGGCACGCAAAGACGACGCCCTTGTAGTTGATCGATAGGATGCGATCGATCTCGTCTTCCTCAATCTCCAAGAACGGCGTCGCAGAGTTCACGCCCGCACCGTTGATGAGGATGTCGACCGAGCCAAGCTTTTCGAGCACGTTTTTCAGAAGCGTCTCTAGGCCCGCTTTGCTCGACGCATCGCATGCTTCGAAGGTCGCACTGCCGCCTGCTTTGGCGATCATGTCGATGTTGGCTTTTGCCTTCTCTTCGCTTCGGCCGACGAGGACGACCTTAGCACCCGCCGTGGCTAGGCCCTGAGCCATGACGCCGCAGAGAACGCCGGTCCCACCAATGACGACCGCGACCTTACCATCCAAATTGAAACTGTTTGTATTGCTCACGTTCCACCTTTCGTTGAACAGAGCATTCTACCGGCTGCGATGCATCGGTGAAAGTTGAGGGCAAAGCCGCGCTTCGCTTCAGCGCAGAGGCGCGAAGGCCGCAGAGAGCTGTAAGTAAGGCATTTTTTACCGCCAAGGCGCCAAGGTCGCCAAGGAAGGCAATGGCCAAAAAGAAGCACAAAAAGGAACAAAAATAATTTCCTATGTCCCTTTGTACCTTTTTGTGGCAACTCGCTTTGCTGCCTTCCTTGGCGCACTTGGCGCCTTGGCGGTTAAAAATCAGATGTCTCACAAAATCACCTTCACGATCAACCATCCACCCGCGACCGCCGCCCCGACGTACATCACCGCGGTGAACGGCTTCTCGGGGATACGATGGTGCATCACGATGCCGAGCAGTGAGCCGATGGGGACGAACAGCGCGAAAACGGCCGACTCTTTGAGAGATGCCAGCGTGATCCAGCCCAACGCGAAATAGCTCGGCAACTTAAGCGTGTTGACCAAGAAGAAGTACAGCACCAGCGAGCCGGTGAGTAGGCGCTTGCCCATGCGTTGGTCGAGCCAGTAGATCGACATGATTGGGCCGGCAGCGTGTGCGAGCATCGAGGTAAAACCCGCGGCCGCGCCGACTGTGACGCCCGTCGGCTTATTGCCCGGCAGCGTCGGCACCTTACCCCCGCACAACCGGTACACCTGCACGCTGACCATGAGCAAACAAATTGTGCCGACAAGAATGGAGAGCACCGCGCTGACGTTGTCGGCCGAGGCACGCTTATCGTTTCCATCGATCAGCATGAAAAGTAAGAACGTGCCTAGGCCGATGCCGATGACGCCGCCAACGAGCGCGGGCCGAAGGTGCGGCCAACTGCGCTGCTTGCGGTGCTGATAAATCGCGAACAAATCCGCAAAGAGAAGGATCGGCAGCATCACGCCCAACGCCCGGTCGGCCGGCATCGCGATCGCAACCAAAGGCACCGCAAGGATCCCCACCCCGCCACCAAAACCCGACTTGGCAATCCCCATCACAACCACCGCCGCGATGACGAGACTGTAGTACACCCATGCCGAGGTGTCGGCCGGTGGGATAGGGAGCCAGGATGCGTTTGCGATGAGCATGATGAATCAATCGAATTGCTTTACCGCAGAGTAAGGCATTTAGAAACCGCAGATGAACACAGATAAACGCGGATCAATCCAAACCCAATCTTATCTGCGTTCATCCGCGTTCATCTGCGGTTCCAAATAGATCGATTGCCTTATTCTGCCGCCCTCTGCGGCAAAAACGAGTCATGTTGACTGAATGATTTGCTTAGCTAATTCAAGATCAACCGCTAAGTCAATCCGTCCACCCGGCTTCGCCGCGCTGCCCACAATAAACCCGCCGCACGCATCCTTCAGTTGCGGGATCGAGTTTGCATCCGCGCCGCTGCCGATGAGTACAGGGATGTCACCGGCGTAGCGTTTCACTTCCGCCGCATGACTCGGATCCGTCGGCTTACCCGTGCCGGTGCCCGAGACGATCACCGCATCCGCGCCGGCTCGTTTGACCAACTCTTCCACCTCATCCTGCAACGGACGCTCGGCCAACGGCGCCGCGTGCTTCACACGCACATCCGCCAAGACCTTGATGTGTTCTGCGCCTAGTGCTTTGCGATAGCGCATCAGCGCCGCGGCTTGGCCTTCGATGATGCCTTGGTCGGTGACCGCGGCGCCGCTCAACACATTGATGCGGATGTAGCTTGCGCCCGCCGACGCAGCCACAGCGATCGCCGACATCCCATCGTTCCGCAGCACGTTGATCCCCAACGGCAAGCCCGGCACGGCCCGGCGAATCTCCACCGCCACTCGCGTCATCGCTGCAACGGTTTCGCGCGGGACATCGCCTTTGAAGAAAGGCACATCGCCGAAGTTCTCGACCATCAATCCATTGGCCCCGGCAGCTTCCCAGACTAAAGCATCCGCGACTGCCGCCGCGATCACCGCATCGAAATCGCCTGCCCCTGAACCCGCATAACCCGGACTGCCCGGCAGCGGCCCCAAATGCACCATGCCGATCACTGGGTGGCTGATGTTTACCCATTCTTCCAAAATCGCTTGCATCGCTGGTTCCTTTGTCTTAGGTGGGGCGGGCATCTTGCCTGCCGTCATGGCGCAGCCTCGAATGAATATTTTTTCGAGCTACGCCCAAACGGCAGGCAAGATGCCCGCCCCACGTAGAATCTTCCGATACGATACTCTCTCAAAGCGTCATCCGGATGGTGACGCACGAAAGCGACTGCCCGCGTGGTTCAACCAACCACGCGCGAGCAATTCCTATCATCGACGCAGTGATTCACGCCGGTCAGCGTGCTGCAAACATGATGGCCAACACAACGCACGCTGACCCAACGCGAGAAACATCATGCTGCCCAAGGAACCACCACGCCGTCCACAAGTCGGCTTCCTCTACCTCCCGCCCTACCGCGTACAAGGCGTCTCCATCGCCGGCGAAGCGACGGCCGTCCAAGTCCCCGAACTCGATATCGGCTTTGACATCGGCGAATGCCCCCGCGCGATGCTCACGTCCAACACCGTCGCCATCAGCCATGGCCACATGGACCATATCGCCGCGCTCATCTACTACTTCTCCCAGCGCTCCTTCCAAGGCATGGGCACGGGCAAGATCGTCTGCCACCCCGACCTCGCCGAGCCCATCCACAACCTGATGAACGCGCTCGTTGATATCGAACGACAGAAGACGCCTTACGAAATCGTCACGCTCAATGCCGAGGAGCAGATCCCGCTCAAAGGCAACGTTGTCCTCCGCGCGTTCAGCACGATTCACACCGTGCCGTCGCTGGGTTATTCCTGCGTCGAACTGCGCAGCAAGCTCCGGGCCGATCTCGTCGGCCTGCCCCAAGAACAGCTCATGCAGCTCAAGGAAAAAGGCGAAGAGATCACTGAGACGCACGAGATCCCGCAGGTCACGTACATGGGCGACACGCTCTGGGGCAAGCACTTTGAACGCCCCGAGGTGCTGGACGCAAAAGTGCTGATCACCGAGTGCACCTTCCTCGAGCCGGAACACCGCAAACGCGCCGGCGTCGGCAAGCACCTGCACCTGGACGACATCATTCAGCTCCTCGAGATGTTCCGCGGCGAGCACATCGTCCTCACGCACATGTCTCGCCGGACCAACCTGTCCGTCGTCCGCAAGACGCTCGACAAATACGTGCCCAGCGACCTACGCGACAAGCTGCACGTGTTGATGGACAGCAGAACGAATCGCGCGCGATACGAGGCGCAGCTCGCTGAGGTTGAGGATCGGGAGTAGTGTTGCAACCAGTCTCAGGTAGTCAACTAACCGCGATGCGACGCGTCGCTGGCAAAGCATGACAATCGTAAACTCGCTCTCCTGCGACGCGTAGCGTCGCGGCTATTGCCCATGTCGCAGCAACACCCAATCCGCCTCGCCGTCTGTGCGGCCCCCCCGCACGAGGTGCCTTTGCAGCAACGCGCAGATGCGCTGGCCGATTCGCTATCGATCACGAAGACGAAACTTGGCGAGCCCGACTGCGACTTGCTCCTCGCCGTCACCTCAGAGCGCATCGAGCTGCGCGTGCTCATTGGCGAGGCTGACCTCATCGGTGGCCACGCGGTCTGCGCCGACCTCAATGCGATCGACACCACCTCGCCCGCTGGGCGAAAGATCGACATGCCACTGCTCAAGGCCGTGGGCATCAAGAAGGGCCATGGCTACCGCCCCGCCGTCATCGACTGCACCGCAGGCCTAGGCGAAGACGCCTGGCTACTCGCGGCGCACGGCTGCACCGTCACCGCCATCGAGCGACAACCCGTGATCGCCGCGCTCTTCTGCGATGCGCTAGATCGCGCAGCCAAACAACAGCCCGACATCACCCAGCGCATCACGCCGCATAATGCCAACGCCGTAGATTGGCTACCTCAAGCCTCAAGCCTCAAGCCACAAGCCATCATCCTCGACCCGATGTTCCCCACCGGCCGCAAAGCAAAGGAACGCAAACCGATGCGCGTGCTACGGATGCTCGCCGGTGATGACGACGACGCCCCCGCATTACTCGCCGCCGCACTCGCCACCGGCGTCCATCGTGTCTGCGTCAAACGCCCACGGCACGCACCAGTCATCGAGAACACCCAACGCCCCAAACCCGACGTCGTCTACAAGGGCAAGGCCGTGCGGTTTGATGTGTATCTCAACGTGTAATCCGTCACCCGTTTAGCGGCCGCGGCGCAGCCGCCCCCGTTCCGCCTCGTTCCCACTTCCGTTTCACACCC
>JBGCDC010000164.1:0-3268 GCA_045105055.1 Phycisphaeraceae bacterium
CCGGCAAGCGGCGTCATGTCGCTGCCCTTATCTTTCCCGCCAAGGATCAAATGAATCCCTGGCAAATCATCATTTTCTGTGAACGCCTCAATCGCCAACCTCGCCGCCTCGGGCGTCGTACACTTGCTGTCATTGAAATAACGTACGCCGTTATGCTCGGCAACGAGTTGTAGGCGGTGTGGCAGGCCGGAAAAGTCGGCAAGATATTTCACTTTTGACTTTTCGCTATCGCAATACTCACTAACGCGACTATCAATTAATCCAACGCAATGTATCGCAATAGATGCAAGCCAAGCATTGCGCTGATTGTGCCTGCCAGGCAAAAGCGTTAGACCTACCGGGCTCAAATTTGGGTCATCTGAGTAAAACTGACTACCTGCTTTAGCCCCAAAGTTCAGTAGGCTGGATGGATCACAAATAGACACGGTAAAATCATGATCCTCTTGATAGCGGATTAGTACCGTTTTCGATCTCACATACTCTTCCATCGTCCCGTGCCAATCGAGGTGATTGGGGCTGATGTTCGTGACGACCGCGATATGAGGCGACCAGCCGGGAAAGTGGGTGTCTTTTTTTAATCGTTCCAGCATGAAGCTGGAGAGTTCCAGCACGACCCAGTCGTCTTCGCCGATCTCGTCCAGTCGTGGCAACAGCGACCCGCCGATGTTGCCGCCGACCCAAACCTTTTGTGTCTTACTTGGCGACTTGGCGGCTTGGTGGCTTGGTGTTGAAGATGCGTCTGAGCCCGCCCCTTTCGGGGCGACGCTAAAGACCTTCCCCAACACGTGCCCGATCATCGCCGTCACGGTGGACTTGCCCGCGCTGCCCGTCACGCCGATCGTTCTTAGTCGGTTCGGCAGCCGCTGCACCAGCAGGCGCATTTCCGTGGTCACTTCAATCCCCGCGGCCTCGGCGGACCTGACAAACCGGTTGCCCGGCTTCACGGCTGGGTTCACGACGACCAAGTCACAGGTCGTGAAGTCGCTGACGTTGTGTTCGCCTAAGCGGAGCTCGACCGAGCCTGCATCGATGAGATCTTGGATCTTTTCAATGCTCTTGGTGAGCTTGTCTGCGGGTTCCTGATCCGTAACCAGCACATCCGCGCCGCGATCGACGAGGAAGCGTGTCACGCCGACGCCTCCGCCGAATCGGCCTAGGCCCATCACGGTCACTTGCTTGCCTGCGAATTCGTCTGGCTCACCCATGGACGGGAGTATAAACGCTTGTCGCGTCCCAACGGCGTTACCGTTGTTCGCGGCCGCCAACGAGGAGGATTTCTTCGAACTTCTGCTCGGTTGCGCCGACGACGTATGACGTCACCTTCGTGCCGATAGGGACTTGGAAGTAGACCATCAACGTTTCGCCAGCCCCGAGGTCGGGCAGTTCACCCGCGCTGAGGCCACGGTTAAAGGCATCTTCGCGGATGTCGATTTCCATCGTGCCGTCGGCCCGCAACAAGGCGTAACCGATTGCACTGTAGAAGTTGCCGCCCTCGTCTTTGACGCGCATCACGCTCAGGTTTTCTGTGAGCTGGATCGCTCGACCGTAGAGCGATTTGGCCTTCTGAGCATCCAGCTTGAGACGAACCAATCGGACGGAGGGCTGGACCCCAATTTCACTCACCGAGCTTTTCTTGCCGCCTCGGCCCGAGATGACTTTGTCGGCTCGGCCAGAGTTAAGCACCCATGGGTCGGCCGACTTGTCGAGGTCTAGGCTCGATGCCGCCGCAGCGAACGAGCCGGGCAGCTTCTCGCTGATGTCAGCATAAGTGTTCGTGCCCTCAAGCTTCGTGCCGCCGGTCAATAAGACGGTCGTCGCGTTCCCTTCGTCTTCCCCATCAGCAGAGCTCGGCAGCAGTGGCGCACCGATGACGTGTGCGACCGCGCCGGGGTTCTGGTTTTCTTTCGTCTCTTGCCCTTCAGGCTTTTTGAGATCGCTTAGATTAAAACGCAGCTCACGAACGAAGAAGTGATCGGGCTGATCACCTTTTTTCAATGCGAATATCCAGCCAATGTTCAGTTCGGTGAAGGTGGAATAGGCGGCGTCTCGTGTAGAAATGTTGGAATCTGGAGAGATGATCTCGGTGAAGACTCGGCCGCCGTTGTTTTGGCTGTACTGGATCGAGTAGCCGATGGGTGCGACGATTTCATCATCAAGTGCTAAGCCGACCTGAGGGATCGCGACGCGGAGCTTGCCGTCGGAGTTAAACGTGCCGCGGAACTTATCGTTCCACGCGGTGTCAACGATGTACAGGATTTTGTTCTCGCCAATCACAGGCTTGAGACGCTGGACCATATCCTTGCCCATCTTGTTCGCGACCATCTTGACGAATTCGGGGAAGCCCTCTTGGCTAGTGGCCGCTTTGAATTCGTATTGCGGTGTGCGTGCAACGGCTAAGATCGACTCGATGTTGATGAGATCAATAGGCTTGCCGTTGGCGTCGGGGTCTTGGTAGCGGAGGTCGAATTCCTTGAGGATGAAATCAACAAGGCCTTGGCCCGTTTCGCCGTAGTCCAGGTCGTCGGGCAGCGTGTAGGCGGGGTTCAGGAACGTGAGGATGGCGGAGCGCTGAGCCAAGCCAGCGATCGCTTCTTCTGTCGCGGGCATGGCATAAACGCCCGCAAGTTTGACCGTTTCGGGGTGAGCGGTGCGCAGTTGGTTTTCATCGGCGGGCAGGCGTGTCAAGACCGCACGCTTGGCTAGGTCGGGTCGGCCTTGGGCGAGGGGCGTGCCGCCGATTGGGCTCATGGAACCCGTTGAGACCGAGTTAAAGAAGCTTGCAGACCACTCATTGATACGGAGGAAGCCCCAGAGCTTGCCCTCGGCGTTATCGTTGACTTCGTTGCCCGCGACTTTGTAGGGCTCCCAACCCATGACCTCACGGTGCATCGGCAGGTAGTTGACCGCGTTGAGCAGCAGGCCGAACGCCAAGACGCCGGAGCAGAAACCGCATGCTGCGCCGCCGATTTGATCCGCGATACGTGGCATGTGCACGTTGGACCTACAGAACTTATCAAAGACAACACGCAAGATGATCAACAAGACGACGAAGGGGATGAGCAGGCCTAAGCCATGCGCGTGCTGAACGAACTTAGTGCCCAGCAGCATATAGGTCACGGGCTCCCACAGTGCGAAGGCGAGGACGCCGGACCCGATCACAATCATCAGGTGAATGAACGCGGAGAAGAACCCGTAGGTCGCCCAGATGGCGACCATGATCAACAGGATTAAAATAATGCCAAGATTCAGTAAGGTCAGCATACGGATC
>JBGCDC010000165.1:0-1263 GCA_045105055.1 Phycisphaeraceae bacterium
CGGCCGCGCACGCCACGCAGCGAGCCGAGTGCTTCGACATAGACGTTGATGTTGTCGTAGATCCGCGTCGCGTTGCGGTTCACCAGATCCTTAGCCTCTTGCGAGATCGCGTCGGTCTGCTGGCGGGTGTTCTTGCGGATGCGCGTGACTTTTTCGAACTCGCCGACGGCCGCCTGTGCTGTCTCGCGGATGCCCGTGAGTGTTTCAGATAACCCAAAGCACGCCTCATCGCCAAGCCAAAAGAACGAGTCGAGCAGATCCGTCGTCGTCGAGACGATGTCGAGGTACAGCTCGGCGTAAGGGTCATCACGATCGATCAGACCGAGCACCTGTGTCGACTCGGCCATGCCGCGGACGATGTCGCGGTTGCCGATCTTGAAGAGGTAGCTATCGCTTTGCTCCTCGGGAACAAAGTTGGGCCCGACGATCGGCGTCTGCCAGACCTGGACCGCGTGGTGCTTCTGCGGGGCGTCGTCGGCGATGAAGTAGACGAGCGTGCCGTCTTCCATGAACGCATGGCCGTTGCAGATCGTCGGCGTCTCGACTTTTTGCGCGATCAGGTTGTAGGCCATGAGCACGTAGGTGCCTGTCACGCGGTTATAGAACACGTAAAGGTGGTCTTCGCCATTCGGGGCGGCAACGCGTTTTTCAAATGTCAGATTGTCCGGCACGTTGGGGAACGACTGCAACTCGCCGGTCGCGAGGTAGTACCCGCCCGCAAAGATCAGGCCGTGGTCATCGGGCAGCAGCACGCAAGCATGGCCGAGCGCGTCGCAGCGGTGAACCTCTTTGAGCTTGTCGTTGAAAATGAAGTAGCGGTGCGTGTGTTCCTGGTACGGCCGAATGCGCAACAGGATGAGGTGGCCGTCGATGACGTATTCATATTCAGCGTCGTCGAGGGTTTGATCCGGGTCTTCGACGGGCTCGCTGTAGATGCCTTGGCCGGTGGCGGTGTTGTCTTCGACCTTGATGGTCAGGTCGCCGCCGGTGGTTTCGACAAAGATGCGGTCGTCGATTGCGATGTGCGGGTGGGCACCGGGTCGCTGCTCGTCCCGGCCGGCCCGGGTCCATTTGAAGTCGTGCTGATCGGGGTAGCGGACTTCGTGGTCCGATCGGTTGTCGAGATACTTGATGCTGCGGTCGTCGCCGGTGCCTTCGAAGGCCCACTTGCAAGCCTTGAAATCATTCCCATCTCGGCCCACGCGCAACTTCATATATAGCAAAGGTCCCTTCATGAAGAACTTCACGAACGTCGTCGTCTTA
>JBGCDC010000166.1:0-6656 GCA_045105055.1 Phycisphaeraceae bacterium
TACCCGGCGCGAGAGGTTGCGTCGTTACCGGATCGATCACTTCGACAAGGAAGCTATCGGATGCCACGCGAAGACACCCTGGCGCATCGTTGTCTTGATAGGTCACCGGTCCGACCTCGGTCATCCCGTGGTGGTCGTAAAGCGTCGCGCCCCAAGCCGATTCGATGCGATCGCGCACCGCAGGTAACGAGCCGCCCGGCTCACCCGCGACGATCAATCGCTCGACGCTCGATCCCGCAAGATCGATACCTTCTTGCTTGGCAACTTGTTCCAAGTGCATCGCATAAGTCGGCGTACAACAAACCGTATCGACCGCGTTGTCCGCGATCATCGCTAACCTCGCGCTGCTGCTCATCCCCCCGGCGGGCAGACACATCAAACCCATCTGTGCCCCGGCTTCGTAAGCGGTCCAGAACCCCAAGAACGGCCCGAATGAAAACGCAAACAGCACGCGGTCGCCGGGCTTGCATCCGGCCTGCTCGAATACGAGTCGCCAAACATTGAGTAGGCTTTGCCAAGAGTCTGCGGTGTCGATGACGCGCAGCGGTATGCCGGTCGTTCCGCTGGTTTGGCAGAATCGTGAGTAGTTGTTTAACGGTTCGCTTACGTTTCGGCCGTAGGGCGGGTGGGCGTCTTGATCATCGACGAGTTGCTGTTTCGTCGTCAACGGCATTCGATGGATGAAGTCATGGAGCGCCAACGCCGCGACATCGTCCAAGCCCGCTTCACGCAGGATCGGTTGATAAAACGCGTTACCTGCCGAGACGATACGCAAGAGCTCGCGCAGCGCATGACTCTGTTGTTCCTTGGTCGTGTTAGGCGGTGTGCTGGGCAAGTGTTACTCGGTAGGTGCTTCGGGTGTTTGTTGCGTCGGTGCAGACTTGCCGTGCGGCACGGGCTTAGGTTTTTGAGTGACGATGAGGTAGGCCCCGGCCGCGGCGAGCACGATACCAACGATGAACAACGGCGAAATCTGTCCCCACTGACGAGCCATGCTGATCGCGACCGCCGCGTTGACCAGCGGTGCGCCCGCGAAGATCAGCGACATCACGACCGCTGGTTTGCCGCCTGCACCGAACGCGAGCAGCACGCCAAACGCGCCGATCGCTCCGACGATTCCTGCGATGAGCGACCACGACATCCCGCTGCCGGTCATCTTCCAATCGGATCCGCTGATGATCAGCATGACGATCGGTGCGATCACTGCGACAAGAAAGTACGCGATGCCGACGAAGAGGAATGCTTTGTAACGCCCATTGACTGGGTCGGCAAAGTCGACTTGGCCCTTGTGCAGGAAGATGCCATAGAGCCCCCACGTGCCGATCGTTAGCAGCACGAACAGGAGGTAGGACGACGAAGAGGACGAGGATTGAGCGAGCATAAAGGATCTCAGTTTTCAGTTTCAGTAACGGTCAGGTGCTGATCGATTTCGGTAGGCAGCGAGGCGGCTTTGAACTTACCCTGCCCAGCAGGCTTAATGGCGTAGACGACTTTGAGTGTGCCGGTGGCGATCGGGTCGGTGATGTCGGCGCTGCGGAACGTGAAGCCGTAGGTGACCGACTTATCCGTCTTAGCTAAGACGTTGACATCGACGGTGAACACGTCTTCGAAGCGTAGCGGCTTTTTATAGCCGCACGATGCGCTGACGCGTGGAAAGCCCGCGACATCATCGCCGATGTCTCTGTGGACGGATAGGCCAAGATCGCGCAGCATCGCGTGCTCCGCATCTTCCATGTAGCGGAAGAACTGCGCGAAGTGGACGATGCCCGCGGCGTCGGTCTCGCTAAACGCCACGCGTCTTGTCATACGGAAGGTGCTAGGCATGCGGTCTCCAATGCGGTTGCGACGTTCTGGGCCATGTGTTCAGCGGTGAAATTATCGAGCACTGCGGCTCGGCCCGCCTGTCCCAATGCGTTGCGACGCGCGGGGTCATTGAGTAGCTCGGCGAGCTTATCCGCTAACGAGCCCGGGTCGCCGGGCTCACACAAGATACCCCCGCCAGTGAGCGCGACAACTTCGGCCAGCCCCGCGTGGTCCGGCTCAACGACCGGGACACCGCACGCGTTCGCCTCAAGTACGTACAAACCGAACGACTCGCCATAGCCCGCAGGCACGCTCATGACCGACATGCCGCGCAGCAGATGTGTCTTGTCTTGTAGGCTGACGTTCGTTTCGATCAAAACGCGATCAGCCAACCCAGCATCGGCCAGACGCTGGTGCTGTGTATCGACATAGCGCATGTCGTTTGGCGTCGCGGCCCCGGCGAGATGCAGCCGAGCGTCGCCGAGCTGTCCGCGTTCGTTTAGCAGCAGCACCGCATCGACCAGCGTGCCGAGCCCTTTGTTTTTACAAAGCCTTGCGAAGTATCCGATCACCGGTGGGTCTGGCGGCGTTTCCTGTGGCGGGTAGTGATCGACTTCGATTCCGTTATACACCACGCGCATCTTTTCAAACGAAAGCTTCATTCGCTCGGCCATCAGGTCCGCGTGATACCGACTTACCGGCATGAACAAGCCCACGCCTTTGGCTTTCTCCGCAAGCAGTTGCCAAGCCTTGGAACGCCAGGGTTCGGGCAATGAATCGATAAACGTATCCTCGCCGTGCAGTGTGCAAGCCACCGGACAGCCGAGCGCCTCAACGATCGGCTCAGCCAACCCAAGCAGCAACGCGTTATTCAGCAATACCACATCCGGCGAGCCTTCTTGCTTCAGGTGTTCGATCAGTCGATCGATTTCGAGTCGTGTCTTGCCATGCTGGCCGAGGAGCATCTGCTCGGTCATCTTGCCGAGCTCGCGCGGGCTGGTCATATCCGCTCGGCTTGCGGCCTTACGCAACAACCCCGGGCGACCCAACCAACTCAACAGCACACTTGGCATCGCTCGGAACAGCGCGGACTTTACGTGCAGGTACATCCCGATCCCGCCCATACTGACGTCGTCTCCATCGATTCCCTTTGAGTCATCGAGCACCAGTGGGAGGTAGAGCGCATTGATCGCTGCGTCGTGCCCGAGCTTCCGTAGCCCGCGCACTAAGGCCTCATCATGCAAGCAGCTCCCGCAATGGAAGTTGCCGGTGCCGGGTGTGAGCAGGAGTATTTTCATCAGGCGGAGTGGGGTTTAACCCGCGGGTTGTTCGACGGGTAGTGGCCGACCGTATGCCAACGGCTCAGGCACATCGACAAACTCTGCGACGCCATCGAACAGCGCGGTGAAGTCGGTGGACATGTTGCCGATGAGGCAGTCGGTGAGGTCGCTGCGCAAGTGCGGGTGTTTCTTGAGAAGCTTACCGAAGGAAAAGCCCTCGGTATAGAAGGCATACACGAGCTTGCGCATCGCTTCGATGCCAGATTGGAACTCGTCGGTGTAGGCTTCGAAGCGGTGCGCGGAGGGATCGTTTTCGCAGAGCGCTTGGTGAACGGTGTCGGCGGCGAGTTGTCCGCTGGTCAGCGCGAGGAACACGCCGGAAGAAAAGACAGGGTCCAAGAAACCGAAGGCATCGCCGGTTAGGACGAGCCCGTCGGTCGCACTGTATTCGGATCGGTAGGAGTAGTCGCCGGTGACCCAAGTCTCGCCGAATTGCTCGGAGCCTTGCATGACATCCTTGACCCAATCGTTGCAGCCGATCTCGCGTTCCATCACAGCGAGCGGGTCTTTGAGCCCGTCACGATAGAGGTAGTTACGATCGCCGACGACGCCGAGGCTGATACGGTCGTCGTGCATCGGGATATGCCAGAACCATCCCTTCTCTGGGATGTAAGCGACGGTAGTTGCGCCTTCATCTCGCCCCTCGCCTCGCTTTCCGCCCTTGTAGTAGGTCCATAGCGCGATCTTGTTGAGCTCGGGGTCACGCTTACGCTTCCAACCCATGGCATTGGAGGCAAAGCCGTTTCGGCCCGACGCATCGATGGTCATCGGTGCGCGGAGCTGGATGGTTTGTCCATGCTCGTCTTTGGCCTCGATGCCGGTGACTCGGCCAGCGCTATCTTTGATCACTTTATTTGCTGATACACCAAAGCGGACTTCGACACCGTTGTCGCGCGCGTTGTCCGTCATCATGCGATCAAAGTCGGCACGCTCGACCTGCCAAGTCTGACCCGCGGGGTGACCTTCGAGGTGATCGCTGAAGTAGAACGGCTGCGACATTCTGCCGTCCATCGTGGCGAACTGCACGGAGTACTTCTTGACGAATGCGGTCTCGTTGAGCTTCTCGACAAGGCCAAGACGGTTGAGCGTGTCGTAGCAAAACGGCAGGAGCGACTCGCCCACGTGGTAACGCGGGAAGTCTTCGCGTTCGAGGAGAACGACGCGTCGGCCGTGCTGAGCGAGGAGGGTGGCTGCGGTGGCCCCGGCCGGTCCGCCGCCGACCACGATGACGTCGTAATGGTTGTTTGCGATAATCATGGCAAATATTAGGCGTGCGTACTAATGTTGTCTGGCAAAGTTGGCAAGATTTCGATGATCTGGGCAATGGCTCGCCCATCAGGCATTTTGAGCTCGTTTTTTCGGCCAAAAAGCGGGCCATGCTCGACCTGCAGCGCCTCTCGCAGCAGCGCGTCGGGAGCGACACGCAGGTAGGCCGAGGGGTTGGAGACGTAGGCCACATCGTGCTCGCGGAGCACTCGGCCCAGCGGGACTTGGCACTGTGCAACCAGCTCGCGCGTCTCTCCTTCGAAGCAAGACAGGTCGATACGGATCGCACCGAACTCGCGTGGCTTGCCGTCGTCGACACCCTCGAGCACGACTTGCCGGAAGAGGCTGTCGCCGTCGAGCTTTTTATTGAACACGCGCAGCGTCATGGCCTGCTTGAAGTAGGCTTCGAGCGTGCCGGTCATGTCGCGGTCGTGTGCCAATAGCATCCGGTAAGGCTCGGGCAACTCCTCTGCTTCGAGGATCATCGCGCTCGTCAGGACCGTCCCATCGTCCGGGTCGAACGCGGACAAGGGGTACAACAGGGCAGCGGTAGGCGGGTCGATCGCACTCATGCGTAGCGCACCCCGCGGTGTTCGGGTTTGAAGAAGGCGTAGAGCAACGTGTCGATCCGCAGCAGCGTCTGACGGGGTACGAACAGTTCGTCGCCTTCGATCGTGATGAGCTGGTCAGCAACGTAGCCCTTCAAGATGTCCGCCCATTTCTCGAATGGGTCGACGCCGAACTTTTCGATGAATGGCAGACGGCTTACCTTGCCGAGCTTGAGCTGCAAGACCCACTCTCGGATAAGAGCTTCTTCCTTGTCGATCGGCAGTGCTCGATACATCGGCTGATCACCACCGACCACGGCCGAGGTGTAGGGCACGATGTCGTGCTGATTTTGATAGTGCATCCCGCCGCCAGAATTCTCACTACTGCTGTCGGTGAGATAACCAAAGGACGAGACGCCCAGCGCGAGCATGTCCGCGCCGGACCAGAGCGCGTCGCGGTAGATGAACTTAACCTCTGCGGCGTCTTTGACGGCGGTGTATGCGCTGGTGATGTCGTAGCCGTTGGCTTCGAGTGCCGCGTAGGCCTCGGTCACCCAGCGTCGCTTCGTGCCCCAGTCCGCGACGGGGGCTTCGTCCTTGCCCGACTCTTTCATGTCTTTGTAGATCGTCGTGTTGTACGGCACTTCCATCTGATAGATCGTCACGGCATGCGGCTGCATCTTGACGAGTGTCTCGATGTTGGCCTGCCAGTTTTCATCGGTCTCGCCAAGCATGCCCGCGATGAGGTCGATGTTGACCTGTTCAAAGCCCGCATCGATCGCCCAGTCGTAGGCGTTGCCGACTTGTTGACTGCGGTGTGCGCGGTTGTTGAGTTCGAGGATCTCGTCGTTGAAGTTCTCGATACCGAGCGACAGACGCGTGACGCCGAGGTCTTTGAGACAGGCGAGTTTTTTGGTACTCAGTGTGCCGGGCTCGCACTCGAAGGCGACTTCTTCGACTTCGCTCCAGTCGAGGCGTTCTTTGAGGCCGTCGAAGAGGTAGGTCAATTGTTTTTCGGATAGGTAGGAAGGCGTGCCACCGCCGAAGTAGACGTAGGTGAGTTTGCGTCCTTCGATACGCTGGGTTTTTGCATAGCGCGTCGCTTCTTCGAGGACCGCGTCGAGGTATTCGGTTACCTCGTCGCGCGTCTTGTCGGTGTACACACGGAAGTAGCAGAAGTGGCATCGCTTGCGACAGAACGGGATGTGCACGTACAAGCCGAGCGGCGTGCCGGGAGCGGCGGGCGTATCGAAGAGCGCGAGTGCCGCGTCGCGATGGTCGGTGGACCACGTCGAGTAGGGCGGATAGTTGGAGACGAAGTAGTTACCAACGGTCGTCTTTTTGTCATCCGCTTCGAGCACGGGCAGGCGGGTGGTATCGTTTGACATGCTGTTCAATCCGTCTTGGGTTTAGTCGATGGCTTAAAGGCGTAGATGCTGCCGTCTTCCGAGCCAACGACGATAAGTTTATCGGTTACTGCGGGGCTGACATTCATCGCGCCTCCCAGATCGTTTTCCCAGACCGTTGAGCCGTCCTTCATCTCAATGATAGAAAGCCGACCGCCTGCGGAGCCGAAGATTGCACGGCTCTTCGCGATGACCGGTGCGCCCTCGACGCCGCCACGCGTGCGGATGTCCCAGAGCTTCTCGCCGGTCTTTCGGTTGACGGCATAGACCCTGCGGCCACGCGAGCCGATGAG
>JBGCDC010000167.1:0-4190 GCA_045105055.1 Phycisphaeraceae bacterium
CGGCGAGACGCCAGCGGGCAAGTCATTTGGTTTTGCCGCACACATCTCATCCGGCGACGCAGAATCATTTCACGCGCGACTTTTCGGACTAAACGGCCATTGGAAAACAAAAGAGCATACCGTGCCAGTTTCAGAGATTTACGAAGTAAACTTCGACAGCGAATACGAACGGACGCTTGTGGCAATGAGTCGACTGGATGATGCCTAGCTACTAGGGGAACTACTGGTGTCGGATACCATTCGTTAGAAATTTCGATGGCGACAAGGTCTGCTTTGATATAAAGGTATTTGACACCTTGAAACCCTTTTATCCCCCGACACCTTGAAACCCATTTATCCCCTCGCCCCATTTGGCCATGATTCAAGCCGGATAAACAAGGAACCCGCCCTCCGTTCCATGTTTTGCGCCCCATAAAACAAGGGACGCATCATTCGTTCCTTGTTTTAGGAACCTGAAAACAAGGCACGAGCCGTCCGTTCCTTCTTTTTTGATCCCGAAAAGAAGGAACGCCGCTTCCGTTCCCGCTTTTAAGCGCTGCAAAATAAGGAACGCACCGTCCGTTCCTTGTTTTTAGACTTGCAAAAGAGGGAACGCGCCGTTCGTTCCTTCTTATCAGGACTGAGAAAGAAGCAACGGCGGGTGGCAGGGGCATGGCGTAGCCATCCCACGGAACGAGTCGTCCTTGATTAGCAAGTAGGGTGGGTGAAGGCTTTGCGTAACCCACCGCGAATCGTGTCATGCTTTGATGGTGGGTTTCGCCGAGCCTGCACCCACCCTACGATTTGAACCGCTGGTTTTGGGTGCCACTCTGCGGCCTCAAGCTGCGGTGTGCGAGGGCTTTGACGGGTTAAGATGCTTTCGCACTAAGCGGCTTAAGGCCGCGAAGTGGCACCCAGCATTTGAATCGATGGGTGCCACATAACTGCCGTAGGCAGCTATGTGCGAACTGCCTAGCTTTTAGTACAAGACCATTCGCACACAGCTTGCTTAGGCAAGTTGTGTGGCACCCAACCGCTTGGCTTGGTTCCCATCCCGTCGCACACACCGCGAAAGGTTTAAATCGTGACGTTTTTGATTGTTGGTGCAACGGGGGCGACGGGTCGGCTGCTGGTGGAGCAGTTGCTTGGTGGTGGGCATCACGTCCGCGTGATCGTGCGGTCGGCGGCGCGTTTGCCTGCGGCGGTGCGTGGCCATGCGAACCTATCGATTGCCGAGGCGGCTGTGCTGGATCTTTCTGATGCGCAGTTGGCGGAGCAGGTCGCGGGCTGTGACGCGGTGGCATCCTGTCTTGGTCCAAACCTGTCGTTCCGCGGGATCTATGGCAAGCCCCGCCGACTCGTGACCGATGCGACGCGACGGCTGTGCGAGGCGGTCAAAACCCATCCGCCGCAGAAACCCGTGCGATTCGTATTGATGAATACAGCGGGCAATCGCGACCGCGTCCTCAACGAGCCTGTCTCGCTTGCCCAGCGTTGCGTCGTCGGCCTGATCCGATTACTCGTGCCCCCGCATGCAGACAACGAGCAGGCCGCGGATTACTTACGAAGAGAAATCTCGCCGGACGACTCGGCGGTCCAGTGGTCAGTGGTCCGTCCGGACACCTTGCTCAACGAAGCCGACGTGACGCCCTACGCCATTCACCCCTCGCCGACGCGCAGCGCGATCTTCAATGCGGGCAAGACCAGCCGGGTTAACGTCGCACACTTCATGGCGGCGTTGATGACCGAGCAATCTATATGGGACCAGTGGCGGACAAGGATGCCGGTGATCTATAACAGGGACTAAATTCGGTCTCGAAGCAGTCCAGCTAACGCGCAAATCACACATTGATGTTGAGAGATCAGTAAATGGCAAAACCAATCATGAAACATCAAATCATCGGCTTGATCGTGAGCCTCGTCGTTTGTTATGCGGTGTCGTTTTTGGGGGCGACGGCGTCGATCAATGCGGGAGCTTTTTATACGGAGTTGCAGCAGCCGACGTGGGCGCCGCCGGGGTGGTTGTTTGGGCCGGTGTGGATGGTGCTGTACACCTTGATGGCGATCAGCGCCTGGCTCGTTTGGCGGATCGATGGCTTTAAGGCGAACCGGGCGATCCTCTTACTCTTTCTGATTCACTTGATTCCCAATGCACTGTGGAGTTGGGTGTTCTTCGCGTGGTGGATGGGCTTGGCGTCGGTCGTCACGATCATTATCCTCTGGCTGATGATTGCTACGACTTGCGTGGGGTTTTGGAAGGTGAAGCCGGTGGCTGGCGCGTTGCTGCTGCCGTATCTCGCGTGGGTCGGCTTCGCGACCGCGCTGAACATCACGCTCTGGCAGATGAACCCGGGCTTGCTGTCGGGGTAAAATGTACTGCTTATGTCACAAGAAAACGCTGAATTAGTTGGACAGGTCATTCGTGCTCGGCGGACGGAGAAGGTTCTTTGTTCGCTTGAGGATCATCGGCCTGTGCCGAGCGCGGTGGAAGCGGAGCGTCGGCCGGAGGTACGGGCGGCGATCGAAGCGGCGGGGTGGGCGCCGTTTCATTATGCGCGCGAGACAAATGGGATCGCGGAGCCTTGGCGGGCGCATGTGCTTTGGCACGATCGTGCGATCCAGACGGCACATCACCTGCGCGATGAACTGGGCGTGATGTCAAAGGAGCCATTGCTCTTGGCGGGGTGTAGTGCAGCGGTGATCGTGACGTGGCTGCCTCAGTTTTACGACGACGGTGAAAAGCCTGTGTCTCCTGCGGTGCGCGAAGAGCGCCGGGTACGCGATGAAGAACATCTTGCGGCGGCGTCGTGCATGGTGCAGAACCTCTTGTTGATGCTGACCGCTAGTGGGATGGGCACGTACTGGTCCAGCGGTGGACGGCTGCGCAAGCCGGACATGTTCGACTATCTCGGCATCGACTCGAATGAGCGTTTCTTAGCGGGCGTGTTCATCGAATACCCGGAAATGATGGACGGCCCAAAGCAGCGCAAGCTAGGCAGCCATCGTGAAAAACGCGGGACCGACTGGATCCGTGTGGTTGAGTAGGCAAGCTATGCGGGGGTGTGTTTTAGATTGCGGTGTGGTGGCAGAGGGGCGTTCTTGCTGTTTAAGGTCAATACGATAGGATAAGCGGAGTTAATTGTCGCATTATCGTCGGCGGCCTTTCCCACACATCAATAGCAGGCACCCTCTCGTGAGCAGCACCCCCAATACCTCGGCATCGGTACAGAACCCCTACAACACCAGCTTCAAGATTCCCGAGGGGCTCGTCTCTGATGACCTGCAGAAGAAGCTCAAGGCCGCGTCCAAGAACGATATCGTTTGCGACACCTACCCGTACCGAAAGAAGATGGATCGCGCGGAGTACGAACGCGGTAAGCGTCGACTGCAGATCGAATTGCTCAAGGCTCAGCACCACATCCGGGAACAAGGGCTCAAGGTGTTGCTGGTCTTCGAGGGCCGAGACGCGGCGGGCAAGGGCGGGACGATCAAGCGTTTCATGGAACACCTCAACCCTCGTGCGGCGCGCGTCGTCGCGCTAGAGAAGCCGACGGAGCGGGAGAAGAACCAGTGGTATTTTCAGCGGTACTTCGCGCACCTGCCCACGGCAGGCGAGATGGTCTTCTTTGACCGGTCTTGGTACAACCGCGCGGTGGTCGAGCCTGTGATGGGATTTTGCAGCGATTCGGAGCATCACCGGTTTTTACAGGAAGCGCCGCTTCTAGAAAACATGATGATTCAGAACGGGATCCTGTTGTTTAAGTTCTGGTTTTCGGTGAGCCGGGAGGAACAGCTTCGGCGGTTTACGTCGCGTGCCTCAGACAAGCTCAAGCAGTGGAAGCTCAGCCCGGTCGATGTTGAATCGCTGAACAAATGGGGCGAGTACACGCGCGCGAAGAAGTCGATGTTCATGGCGACGGACACGAGCTTTTCGCCTTGGACGGTTGTGCGATCGGACGACAAGAAACGGGCCCGGCTAAACACGCTCTGCTACGTGCTCGACAAGATCGACTACCCCAACAAGAACCCCGAGGTATTGTCGCACCTGGACCCCAAGATCATCGGCAACAAAGAGACGATCTACCAGGGTGATGACTGGTAAGGGATTGACTATCGACCCAGACGGATACGCTATTTTTGAAGCTCGCGCAGCAGGCGGTATTGCAGGAACGTCGCATCGTTTTCTGCGGTGATTTCAATGAATGACTTTG